>JAUVRN010000374.1 GCA_030597645.1 Candidatus Zixiibacteriota bacterium | reverse complement strand
GCCGGCAGAGCGTCGGGGAGGGGCAGGGCGTTGATCTCGGCGGTCGGCGGCTCGGTGACATAGAAACCGCGCACACCCAGATCCGTCATGATCGCGAATACTTTTGAAAGATCCGCGGGCGCGATGCGCAGCGGCACGTAGCGGTGCGGGAGACCGAGCAGTTCGAATGCCGTGTTGTGGATGCGCTGGGATCCGGTCCGGTCGAGCGGATACCCGACGATCCCGAACAGTTCAGGGCGGATGTCAGCGGAGGGCATCGAGCATGTCGAAGAAGCCGGGACACGATATGCGTACGCAATCGGCATCATCGATCTCGGTTTCGCCGTCGGCGATCAGGGCCGCTACAGCAAGCGTCATGGCGATGCGGTGATCGCCGGCCGAGGTGATGTCCGCACCCGACAGCGGTGTGGGTCCCTCGATGGCGAGGCCGTCTTCGAGCGTTCCTACCCGGGCACCCATCCGGCGCAGGTTGTCGGCTACCAGCTCGATGCGATCCGACTCCTTGTGCCGCAACTCCGCAGCATCCCGTATCACCGTCGTCCCGTCCGCCTGCGTGGCAAGCACGGCCAGCAGGGGCAATTCATCGATCAGCCTCGGAATCAGCTTGCCGGACACCTTGCGAGCGGACAGCGAGGTCGCCTCCACGTGCAGATCACCCACCGGTTCGCCGCACACCGTCTTGCGATGGTGCCAGGTGAATCGGGCACCCATGGTCGAGAGCACGGCCAGCAGACCGGTGCGGGTCGAATTGGCGCCGATGCCCGGAATGCGCAGATCACTCCTGCGCACCAGCAATCCCGCGGCGACAAAGTACGCGGCCGTGGAAAAGTCGCCGGGAACACTCAGTTCGCCGCCCTCCAGATCGACCGGCCCGAGTAACGTGATGCGGCGTTCGTCGGTGCGCCTGGTCCCGCGCCGCCGGGGGTCGGCAGGCTCGACCTGCTCGACTACCTGCTCCGTCCGAATCGGCGCGCCCATCTGTGCGAGCATGATCTCCGTGTGGTCGCGGCTGGGCATCGGTTCGTGAATGTGTGTCATGCCCTCGGCGGAGAGCGCCGCCAGCAGCACGGCCGATTTGACCTGGGCCGACGCCACGTCCATCCGCAGGTCGAGCGGCCTGGCGTGCCCGCCGCGAACGATCAGCGGAGGTCGACCCCCTTCGGCCATCTCGATGCCGACACCCATCTGATGAAGTGGTGCCGCAATGCGATTCATGGGTCGGCTGCGCAGGGACTCGTCGCCCGTCAGCGTGTAGGAACGCGCGGTGCCGGCGAGCAGGCCGGCCAGAAGTCGAATCGTCGTTCCCGAGTTGCCGCAGTCGAGCGGCGCTTCTACCCCACCAAAGCCGTCACGTCCGACACCAGAGACGACCAGGTTCTCGCCGTCCTGGCGGAATCGCACGCCCAGTTGGCCCAGAACATGTTGCGTAGAGGCGACGTCTGCGCCAGGTGCCAGATTCCGAATGCGGCTCTCCCCGCGGGCAACCGCAGCGAGCATCAGAGCGCGATGCGATATGGATTTGTCGCCGGGAACGGAGACCACGCCCGTGAGCTTGCGAGCGGGTCGCACGCGCCGCGCGGATGTGGCGGTGGTCTCCGCGGAAGCCTCGCTCATTCGACGTCGGCGGTGTTGACCAGCGCCTGGGGTAGTGAATCAAAATACGCCGCGTGGGCCCGATCGCGGGTCAGCGTGCCGGCACCGTCAAACTCGAAGTCGCCGTGCGTGACCTGCCCGATGTTGTGGATGGTTACCCCGGCGTTGTACGCCAGGTCAACCAGACGGTCGGCACGTTCCGGCGCGACCGAGAGGACGAATCGGCCGCCGCCCTCGCTGAACCAGTCGGTATCGATACGGCCCTCGACGGGCGACGTAACGTGGAAACCGATCGGGGTGTCCGCCAGCAACGCACATTCGGCTATCGCTACGGCCATGCCGCCGTCGGACACGTCGTGGCACGAGGCGATAAGGCCGTGGTCGATGACGCGCAGTACGAAATCGATGGTGCGTTTTTCCGACTCCATGTCGAGCGGAGGTAATGTGCCACCGACTTTGCCGCCGATCACTTCCAGGTATTCCGATCCGCCGAGTTCCGCGATCCAGCCGCCCACGGCAAAAACCAAGTGTCCCGGCTCTTTGAACGGGGCCGAGACGCGGAGCTTCACGTCGTCGAGGATGCCCAACATCCCGATCACAGGCGTGGGATACACCGACGCATCGGGCACCTCGTTGTAGAAACTCACATTGCCGCCGGTGACCGGCGTGTCGAGAGCGCGGCAGGCCTCGCCGATGCCGGCCACGGCTTCGGCAAAGGTGTAATACACCTCCGGCTTGTACGGATTGCCGAAGTTGAGGCAGTTGGTGATGGCCACCGGGCGGGCCCCCACGGCGGCGACGTTGCGTGCCGACTCGAACACGGTGTGTCGTGCACCCTCGCGTGGATTGATGTAGCAGTACCGGCCGTGGCCGTCGGTGGCCGCGGCGATGCCCTTGCGCGATTCACGCAGCCGGAGGAGGCCGCCGTCGCCACCCGGGCGAATGGCCGAAGCCGTGCGCACGGTCTGATCGTATTGATCGGTGACCCAGGTTTTGCTGGCTACGTTGGGCGAGGCCAGGAGCCTCTCAAGCACGGGGCCGATATCCGCCGGCTCGGGGAGCACCAGAGGATCGATGGCCGCTATGTCATCCAGGTAGGCAGGTCGCTTTTGCTCTCGGACGTACACGGGTGCGCCCCCGCCCAGGACCAGAGATCCAGCCGGGACTTCGCACACCATGTCGCCGTGCCACATGACCCGGAACAGTCCGTCATCGGTAACCTGCCCGATGCGCGTGGCGTGAATGCCCCAGCGGCCGAACACCGCCGACACTTCCGACTCGTACTTGGGCTCGACGATGACGAGCATGCGTTCCTGAGACTCCGAGAGCAGGATCTCGTACGGCGTCATGCTCTCTTCGCGCATGGGCACGAGCGTCGCGTCGATTTCGATGCCGCACGTGCCGCGCGCGGCCATTTCCGAACACGAGCAGGTTATGCCGGCTGCGCCCATGTCCTGGATACCGACGATCAGATCCCGATTGAGGCCTTCCAGCGTAGCCTCGAGGGCCAGCCTGCCGGAACGGACCACCCCGCCGGCCATGGCGTGGACCAGTGGGTAACCGGAATACGCGGCGGCAAAGCCCACCTCGCCGCCGATGT
>JAUVRN010000051.1 GCA_030597645.1 Candidatus Zixiibacteriota bacterium | reverse complement strand
GTAACATCAAAGTCAAAGAGAACGGCCGGAGGAAGCACGGGGCGTGCGACTCCGCTCATGCGAGGGAGCGGTCCGCATCGTAGGGGCGTACCACCGTAGGCTCGAGCCCGCCGCGCGGACGGAAGACGCCCGTCAACTTCGCCCGGCGAGGCTTGCACGTCTTGACCACATCATCCAGTACGCGATTGACGACGTTTTCGTGAAAAATACCGAGATTTCGATAGGCGAGCAGGTATTCCTTGAGGGACTTGAGCTCGATGCAGTCGTAGTCCGGGACGTATTCCAGCGTCAGCGTGGCAAAGTCGGGCAGGCCGGTTTTGGGACAGACACATGTGAACTCGGGCACGTTCATGGTCACGGTGTAGTCGCGATCCGCATACAGATTGCCGAAGGTCTCAATGATGGGCAGTTCGAGCGAGCGGATGTCGTTCTGCCGGCCTTCGTACCGGGATTCGGGGCTGCTCATGCCCCCAATATGAGGGGACGGAATCGACTGGCACAACCGTTTCCCCGGTGCCATACTGCGGCCCGTGAGCCGCGACTGGAAAGTGGCCATCCTCGAGTTGGATTACGGCCACGACGATTGCCTCTACTCGCTGGTCCGGTGCCTGCGGGAGCCGGCGCGCGAGATTCACCTGGTCTGCCACGTCAAGCTGCGGGAGCGCACGGCGCACTTCGACGGCATCGACGGAAGCTACTGGGCGGATTTCGGTGACACCACCGCCCAGGAAGTGCGGGCGCTGGCTGGCGTCCGCAGCTATCTGAGCGATCACGGCTTCGACGTGGCGGTACTCAATACCGCCCGCGGCTCGAGAGTCAGGAATCTGCTCCTGCTGCCTCTCCCAAAAATGGAATGGATCGGCACGGCGCACATCGCCAACAAGCTATTCGAAGGCACCAGCCGCAAACTGATCGCGCGGCGCGTAAAGAAATACCTGGTCCTCAACGATTACATCATTCCACATGTGCCGCTTGAGCCGGGACTCAAAGTCCGTGGCTTCTACCCCGTATTCTTTCCGCCTGTGAGCAATCCCTTCGTCACCAAGCCGGACGGACAGTTCTGGATCACCATTCCGGGCCACGTGGAGCGAAAAAAACGTTCCTACATGACCCTCATCGACCAGCTTGACGTGAAGCGACTGCATCCGGATGTCCACTTCCTGATCCTGGGCCATGGCTCGCCCTCAGATCCCGATGTCCGCGCCGTACGCAGTGCCCTGAAGGACCGCGACCTCGAATCGCGCTTTACGCTCTTTGACCGGTTCCTGGACACACAGACGTTTCACTCCTACGTGGCCAAGTCGGATATCATCCTGCCGCTGATTCATCCCCGCGAGCCCGGTTTCGAGGAGTACCTCAAGTACAAGGTCTCTTTCGCCTTCTATCTGGCGTTCGGCTACGGTATTCCGATGCTCTGCAACGACGCCTACGAGGGCATCGACGATTTCGACGCGAGTTGTTTCTACTACTCGGAGGATCGGCTGGCGGAACGCATCAACCAGGTGGCGGAGAATCAGGTGTTACTGCGCGACCGCGCCCGAATCATGCAGAGCTACCCCAAGTTTCAACTGGAGCACCAGCGCAACAGGCTGCTGTCGCTGATCCAGGCCTGACGCCGCGGTCAGGCAACAAGCTTCTGACTCAGGCGACCAGCAGCCCGCTGGAAGAGCCATCTCCGGTACGAATCCGGCTCTGGGGCTGCTAGGAACCGGGTTTGTAGTACGTGAGCGCCTCCGGCAGGTGCTCCCGGATCTTGCGGACCCGGGTTTCGTCTGCCGGATGCGTGCTCAAGAACTCCGGGGGAACGCCACCACCCTGCTCCTGTTTCATCCTGGCCATGCGTTGCCAGAAAGTCACTGCGTGATTCGGATCGTACCCCGCCATGGACATGAAGATCAGACCGAGGTAATCGGCCTCGCTCTCCTGCGTTCGACTGAACGGCAGCATCACGCCTACGGTGGCTCCCAGTCCGAAGGCCCCCATCCACAGTGCCTGTGTCTCCTGCGGCTTATCACGAACGGCCGCGGACAGCGCCACGCCGCCCATCTGTACCAGTAGCGCCTGGCTCATACGCTCGTTGCCGTGTTTGGCGATGGCATGCGCTATTTCGTGACCCATCACCACGGCGATCCCGTTCTCGTCTTCGCAGATGGGCAGAATGCCGGTGTAGAACGCTACTTTGCCGCCGGGCATCGCCCACGCATTGACCTGCTCGCTCTCGATCAGGTTGAATTCCCACTCGTAGCCGGTCAGTTCGTAACTGCGCCCGATGTTCTCGAAGTACTGTTCTACGACACCCTGGATACGACCGCCGATGCGACGCAGATCCGCCACCGCCTCCTGGTCATCGCTCAGTGTGCTCTGTGCGACCACCTCGGAGTACTGGACCTGGCTCATCGCCCGCATTTCGCCGTCGGAAATGAGGTGAAGCTGCGTGCGCCCCGTGTGCGGCACCGTCGCGCAGGCGGACAAGAGTACGACGAGCACGAGCAGAATAGTGGATGTCCACAGTCGCCGGTTCATCATAAGACGGTTCCCCCGTTTGAGTCACTCACGGTCATACTAGACGGTCGGATCTCGTAGCGCAAGCTGGTGAGTCGCGTCGAAATCACCGGGTCGGCTTCATGGCCGACCGCAGCCAGGGCAGGAGCTGATCGCAGTCGCATTTGCCGTCAGCCAGCAGGCCGGTCAAAAGTCGGTTGGCCGGCTCGGGGTGCACCTGCAGTCTCCAGCCATTCAGCCGCTGGAATGTATCGGTTCCAAAAAACGCGACGCGTTTGTTTCCATCGACAAAGGGGTGGTTCATGATCAGCGATTCGAAGAGCGCCGCCGCCATCTCGGCCAGATCGTTGTAGTATCCGGTCTGGGGTCTGAAAAGGGCGCTCTCCAGGAGCCCCATGTCACGGATCCCGCCCGTGCCACCGAATCTCGCCACGACGAATTCGTGGACCGTCAGCAGCTCTTCGACGCTGAGATGCGCTACGCGATTACTCGGCAAGCAAACGGCCCAGCTCTTCGTTGTCACTCATGGAGCGCTCCAGGTGTGTCACAACTTCAGGTCTCACGCGCTGTCTCCTGATGTAATCGCGAATGGCCTGGGTCAGCAATCCCGAGATGCTGCGGTCTGTCTCTTTCGCAAAGCGCCTCAGATCCTCCCACACGCTCTCTTCCACCTTGGAACTGATCTTGATGGCTGCCATGATACCTCCGTCTTGACATGTCAAGATATGTCAAGACACCAAAACCGTCAATACATATATCACATTGTACAACAATGTGTTATGAGGACTATACCAGCAAAGATGATTGCTGTGTCAGCCAGTGGATCCCATCTACCACCAGGAGCATACCCAGCAGGATCAGCACGGCCACGGCCACGCGCCGGCCCCAGTGGCTGAAGAAGTCCCCCAGTCTTGTGAACCAGGCATCGGCGCGGCTGCCCAGGACGATTCGTGCGATCACAAGTGCAATCAGGGGTAGTACGAAGATCGCGTTGTAATAGAGAAGCAGCATGACCCCGGACGTGTCCGAGACGTCGGCGCGAAGAATTCGATCGATGGCGGCGAAGTACGGAACGGCCCCCCACGCGCCCGCGAGCATGAAGACCGCGCCGAATCCGAAGGCACTCACGGGGCCGCCCCCTTGCGCGGGCTGACGCCGAGCCTGACGTTTCGGCCTGATGTCCGCCAGCTTCAGTCCGAAGACCAGCAGAATGATGCCGAGCACAATCTGAATCGCGATTTCGAGCGTGTTTGGATCTTCCATGATCCGCTGCAACTTCGGCAGCAGAGGGTCCAGGATGGCGTCCACGCCCAGTACGATGACCACCCCGAAAGCCGCGTAGGCGACGAAGATCCCCAGGATAAACGCGGTCGAGACCATCACAGCACGCCGGCCACTCATGTAGAGCAGCATGGGAACGATAGCGGTGGGCACCATGGATATGCTGTCAAGCAGTGCGATGATCGCAAGACCGAAAAGAAGTGAAGCCAAGATGATACCGAGTTATTGGCGGGAGGATTGAATGACGTGCGCAGCCAGTGCTCCTGGAGCACCCGTCACTCCGCCCCCGGGATGGCACCCACTTCCGCAGAGATAGAGGCCGTCGAGCGGTGTGGCGTATCCGGTGCAACCGGGCACCGGCCGTGTGATGAGCTGATCCAGACCGTGCTCGCCGTGGTAAATGTGCCCACCTGCCAGACCATAACGCTTTTCGATGTCCACCGGCGTCAGGACTTCGCGACCAACGACAAGGTCCCGGGCTCCCGGTGCATACCGTTCGCGCTCATCGACTACCGCGTCGCCGAGTGCCTCCCGCGCGCTATCGGACCAACCCTCTTCGAAGTGATGCGGCGCAAAATGTACGAGCACAGATGCGACGCTGTGTCCCTGCGGCGCCAGATCCGGCCTGGCCACAGTCGGTACGTGAACTTCGAGCACCGGCCGCTCGGAACGCTGCCTGTACTTGACGGCGTCAAAGGCGCGCTCAAGATCGTCGAGTTCTTCGCCTGTGCGGATATACTCGAACTGCTCACCCGGACGTGACGCCCACTCGAGGGGCCGGTTCAGAGCGAGGTGGACCTTGGCCGTGGTGCCGCGCATGCGGTAGTCGCGAACATACTGCTCGAGCTTGTGACTGAGCTCGCGCGGCGAGATCAGATCGAGAAAAGTCGTCCTGGGGTCACAGGACGATACCACACTCCGCGCCTCGATCTCGTCACCGTCGAGGAGCGTGATGCCCCGTACAGCACCCTGCTCGATGTCGATGCGCTTCACCGCCGCACCGGTGCGGATCTCGACGCCGCTTCCCGTAGCCGCGTTCTCGAGTGCCGAGACCACAGCCGCGACGCCGCCCTGCCCCGGCCCGTTCCACGTGCTGGTTTGCATCAGAAAGTTGGTGGAGGTACCCGGCGACCAGGGGCCGGTCCAGCCGCCCGAGATGGCGGGCCCGGCGATCGAAGCGTTGAGCAGCTCGGTCTCAAACCACTCACGAAGCCAGTCCGCGACGCACATGGGTGGTATGCGCAGCAGTTCCATCATGTCGCGTTTGCCGAGCCGGCGGGCTGCGATGCCGTGCGGAGCCAGATCGAAGAAGTCCCCCACACCGAGATCGGACGGATTGACCGGAGTCTTGTTGAGCAGCGGTTCGATCACCTTGCGCAGTCGACCGAGAAACGTACCGAATACCTGAAACTGCCTGGCGTCACGATCGGAATGCCTGGCGATCTCCGCAACGGACTCATCGGGTACCGACGAAAGCACGAGACCCGGCCCATCCGTTTGCGGTGAAAACACCCGGTGCGGTGCCGGCCCGGGCTTCAGCCCGTGCCCCGACAGCCCCAGCTCCTCTACCAGCCACGGACGCAGGCCCGACGTGTCATGCAGCAAACCCGTGTGACGATACCCGGGATGGAATTCTTCACCTGCGCAAAGCCCACCTATGACGTCGCGTTGCTCCACGATGAGAACGCGGCGCGCTTCCTTCGCGAGAATCGTCGCGCAGGCAAGTCCGTTGTGACCCGCTCCGATGACGATCACATCGTAGGCCACGTCAGACACCCCTCGTCTGCAGCGCGTACTTGGCCGCGAGTTCGCCCGGCGAGCCCATGATGCCGCCGCCCGGGTGTGCACCCGAGCCGCACATCCAGAGATCCCTGATCGGCGTCCTGTAGCGCGCCCACCCGGGTGCCGGGCGCTGGAACAGCAACTGCTCCAGACTCAGCTCACCCTGGAAGATGTTTCCCTCCGAGAGCCCCACCATCTGCTCCATGTCCCAGGGTGTAAGCACCTGTTTGTGAAGAATGCAGTCGCGCAGTCCCGGCGCGTATTGCTCCAGCGTGTCAATCACCGCTTCGCCGAACGCCTCACGCCGCTGCGGCCAGAATTCCGGACCTTCCTTGATGTGATACGGCGCGTACTGCACGAAGCAGGACATGACGTGCTTGCCGGGCGGCGCCACGGACGGATCGACGAGCGACGGGAAGACCGCGTTGATGTAGGGACGCTCGGAAAAGTCCCCGTACTTGGCCTGGTCGTAGGCGCGCTCCAGGTAGTCGATGTTGGGCGCGATCGCAAGATCACCCATCAGGTGCGGGCCGATGCCGGGCCGGCAGGTGAACTCGGGGATGCGATCGAGTGCCAGGTTCACCTTGCCCGAGCTGCCGCGGAGTTTGTAACGCTTGATCTGATTTGTGAATTCCTCGTCGAGATGCTGTTCGCCGACCAGGCGCAGAAACGTGCGATTGGGATCTAGGGACGAGAAGACGGTCCGCGCCTCGATCTCGTCGCCGTTTTCCAGTACCACACCCGTCGTGCGCCCGTTTTGGACCCGCAGATGCGAAACTGGAGCCTCTGTGCGTATCTGTGCTCCCAGAGACTCGGCAGCACGTGCGCACGCCAGCGAGAGTCCCCCCGTTCCACCCCTTGAGAATCCCCACGATCGAAATGCTCCATCGATTTCCCCCATGTAATGATGCAACAGTACGTACGCCGTGCCCGGGGAGCGCACCCCGAGGAAGGTCCCGATGATGCCGCTCACCGACATCGGCGCCATGAGTATCTCCGACTCGAACCAGAGGCTCAAGAAATCCACCGCGCTCATCGTGAGCAGTTGCGAGTGCAGGTGGAACGAATCGGCGTCCAGTTTCAAAAAGTGATTTCCGAAGTCAGCCAGGCGCTTCAATTCACGGGGGTCGAGCGACGTGGGGTCGGGTACCGGGTTGTCGATGATGTTCTTGATCAAGAAGGCCATCTTGGTCATGGCCAGGCTGAATGCGGGTTGAATCTCCGCGTCCCTGGGACTGAGCCGCGCAATTTCACGACGCGTACGTGCCGCTTCCGACCAGCGCACCAGGCCCGGTCCCTCCAGGTGTGGTGTAAACGAACACTCCAGCGGTATCAGCTGAAGGCCGTGTTGCGCCAGGTTGAGCTCGCGGATGATGTGCGGTCGGAACAGGCTGACCACATACGAGAATACCGAGTACTTGAAGCCTGGATAGACTTCCTCGGTCACCGCGGCACCGCCCAGCACGTGTCGCCCTTCGAGCACCAGCGTCTTGCGACCGGCTTTGGCCAGGTAGGCCGCACACACGAGCCCGTTGTGTCCGCCTCCGATGACGATTGCGTCGTACTTGGCCGCCATGGGTCAGGCCTTCATCCTCTCCGGATCGAAGAACGGCTTGGGGACGATCGTCGCCGGGACCGTCTTGCGCTCGTACTCGACGGTGACTTCTAAATGTACGGTGTTGCCGATGTGTCCGTGCTCAGCCTGCACCGTGGCCAGGGCCAGGTTTTTCTTGAGCAGAGGTGACCAGGCGCCGCTGGTGGCCTGTCCGATGAAATTGCCCCCTGAGTCGTAGATGGGGACACCCGTACGCCAGCCGCCGCTGTGAACCTCGGGCGGCAGACCGTGCTTCGCAAACAGGCGTTCGAACGACGGCCAGTCGATGTCCAATCCCACGAACAGGCGCGGTGGGCCGTCCTTCTTGATGTGCCGCAGCGCCTCCTGTCCGATGAACGGATCGCGCTTCAGATGCACGGCCCAGCCGAGGGAGAGTTCGTATGGCGACGCCTTGCGCCTTTCGATGAGTGAGTGCAGCGCATTGAAGTAGTCGATCCCGTTGAGAATGAACCCGGCTTCGATGCGTGTCACATCCATGGCATCCAGACCCGCCGGCACCAGACCGTGCGGTTCGCCAGCCGCCATCAGCGCGTCCCACAGACCCAGGGCATCATCGTTCTTTACCCAGATTTCATAGCCAAGATCACCCGTGTAGCCCGTGCGCGAGATCCGTGCATCAATACCACCATCGACTCTCGTCTTGGTGGTGCGAAAGAACTTGAGCTTGTCCATGTCCGCATCGCAGACGTCGCGAAGTACGTCCCTCGAATTGGGACCCTGCACCGACAGAGCGGCAACCTCGTCGGTGATGTTCTCCACCGTGACGTCGAATCCGCGCATGTGACGCAGGAACCAGTGAAAGTCTGGGTCGGTGGAGGTGACGCGATAGTAGTCCTCTTCGAACCGCGTCACCGTACCGTCGTCGATCACCTTGCCGTCGTCGTCGCACCAGCAGAGATACGCCACTTGATTCTGCTTGAGCTTGGCGATGTTGCGGACCACGATCCGATTGAGATAGGCCGTCGCGTCGGGGCCCCTCACATCATACTTGTACAGGGGCGTGACGTCGATCATGCCCGCCGCGTGGCGGAAGGCGTAGTATTCGCGATCGAAGTGGACGTCGAAGGACCGGATGGCGTAATAGCCTGCCCATTCCTTCCATTGAAGGCTGGTGCAAAACTCCGAAGTCCTTGGGTGAAAAGGAGTGGGGATCGGCATTTCAGTACTGGTTCAGCCCCGAGAAACGTCGACCAAGAGCCTCATCGAAGCAATGTATGCAGGGCCCTACATGGGGTCCATCGGAATCGACCGCCTCATACCTTGCCCAGCGCCTCGATGTCCGCCAGGTCTTTCTGCCGGCCCGTCGCCCGCTTGTCGGCGATGAACTCCGATCTTCCTATGAAACCGACGGGCACGCCACTCCCGCCCTTCGTCTTTGGTCAACGGGCTGAGGTAGTGCGCCTCCGTCAGGCCCATCTTGCGCATGGCGATTCCGGTCAGGGCTTCGCGCTCTCTACTGTTGCGGCAGTTGCTTCCACATGCCCAGCACGAAGGCTCCAGATCTAATCCATGCTGCCGTCAATTATCCGATGCTTCACCTCGGGCGGGAACACCACGCACTGCTTCTGCCCGATGAGGTTGTGCCGGTGCTTCGCGATCAGATCATACACCCAATCTCGCAGTGGCTTCGGCACCAGCCAGCAGATGGAAAGCAGCGTCCACGCACCACCCATGTAGCGGGCGATTCGAATAGCAGCCGCAGAGCGAGCGAGGGCTTTGACCGATCGACCCTCAGAGTCTTCATCGATCCAGATCAACGAATCCACCGTATCGAGCTCCGGGAACTGCTGCAGACATCTGCGGCCGACCGCCCCCTCGAGACTGGCGAATCTCAGGCTGTGACGCGTCTCCCACGCCAGGACAAACTGCACGGACCGGTTGCAGAGAGCACACGAGCCATCATACAGCAGAACGGAGGCTATGGGTCTGGCTGCTGATCTTTCCACGCAAGCAGGATGCACTCCCATTACGGCTGAGGTGAGCGCTATTGGCTCGC
>JAUVRN010000074.1 GCA_030597645.1 Candidatus Zixiibacteriota bacterium | reverse complement strand
TACTGCTCCTGGTCCAATTACTGGAACTGGACCGAGGTCTGCACTCGCCGTTGGCTCGATTCGAACGTGGCAGCTTTTGTGAAGCGGGAACGGCTGGGTAGCCTGGGCAGACTGGTAACCCTGCGCGTTACCGAGCGGCGCGCCACGGGCCGTGTGGATCTGCTAGAGCTGGTCTTTGAGGACGGCGCGGTGGGCATCGGCGGAGACAAGTCACGCTGGGCCATCGGCAGGCCATCACGAAACAGCGCCATCCTGCCATCGGCCAATTACACGTTGCACTTCGACGTAGATGGACCCAACTGGACCAGGATCACGGTCCGGGGCCACGGTTACGGGCATGGCATAGGGATGTGCCAGTGCGGCGCCATCGGCCGCGCCCGCGCGGGGCAGAATTACGCCGAAATCCTGCTCCACTACTACAGCGGCGCACGCCTCGAGAAGGTGTACTGAGCCGCCTGCTGCGGCCGTTGCGAATCCCGGCCGACGCGGCTATATTGGCTTCGTCCCCGAGAAGTGAGGAGTATCGATGCGCACAGTTCTAGTGCGTGCACTGTTCGTCGCCTCCTGGTTCGCGCTCCACGGCTGCAGCGGCAATCCTGTTACATCCGATCTAGTGCCCCCGGCGCCCGGTGATCCCACCAACCCATCTGATGAGTACCTGAGCTGGTTCGCCTACAACGGGACCCGGTTTCCCGACGGTTTTTACTTCGAGCAGATCGATGAGGGCTCACCGTACTACCTCAACACTGTGAGTGCGGCGCCTTCGGGAGCCCGCGAGCACGTGTGGATCGAACTTTGCACCGACAGCATGGAGCAGGCTCTGGAATGGTCCGAACTAAGCAGCCGCTACAGTGCCTACTACAGGGACCTCGTGTCACAGCGTGAGACCGAGAAGTACTTCGAATTCAAACGCGTCTATTCCGTACGGCCGACCGACATCCTCCTCAGCCGGGCGCACAAGTGCAGCTACTTTGATGCCTCCGCACGTGACCTGTTCCTCGACCCGCCCACGCTTGGGACGCTGAACAGGCGACCGCTCGTTCCGACCACGGCGCGGGAACTGATCGAGTACCTGTGGTTCTTCCAGCGTGAGGGCTTCGGAGAAAAAGTGCTGCACTCCGCGACCGCCGAGGAGACCGGTTTCTACCGGCACACGATCTACTCAGTGCGGCTTGTGTATGGAGACTGGGGCATGTACGATCAGATTTCACTGCGGCGGTACACATACACGGTCGATGCGGTGAACGGAGAAGTGGTCCGAACCGCGCGGGAGACCCTGCGCACCGTGCAGGGCAGGTATCATCCGAACGCATTGCCTGGCTAGGGCGGCCTTCTTCCACTGAAGGGGTGGAGGCGCACAACGACGGAAGGGGAGGGAGTCGAACCCTCCGCGGTCGGGAGTACCGACCGCCAACGGTTTTGAAGACCGCGGGAGCCACCGGACCCCTTCCGCTTCCGATCGGAAGAAGAACGAGCCTCCCAGCAAGGACAACCCAACCCCCGACTTCAAACGTGAATTCACATGAGGCCAATTCACATGAGGCCAACAAAAAAGCGGCCCGTGGGGGCCGCTTTCTCGTTTGGGCATCCAGTCCAAACTACACCAGTTCGTACTTGGCCATACGATCGCGCAGCGTGTTGCGGGACACGCCGAGCATCTCGGCGGTCTTGACCTGGTTGGAGCGATTGGCCTTGAGCGCACACGTAATCATGGTCTTTTCCAAGGCTGCCTGTAAGTGCGCATAAATCTGGCGGTTGGACGTCTGGATAATGCGATCGAAGATCGGTTCAATGAGCTGGGCAAAGAGTTTGACGTAGTCTTGCTGGATCACGCTGTAGTCGATCTGAGACGCGCGACCCGATTCGGCGTAGATGGGGAAGTCCTCGGACTTGAGATAGTCGCTCTTGGCCATCACTACCGCGTTATGCACGTTGTTCTCGAGCTCACGGATGTTGCCGGGCCAGGGATAGCTGTTGAGGAAATTCATGGCATCTTCGGTGACGCCGTGGACGGCCTTGCCCGTCTGCCGGTTGTACTTGTGAATAAAGTGCTCTACGAGAAGCGGAATATCGCCGCGGCGCTCGCGCAGCGGCGGCAGGTACATCGAGACCACCTTGAGGCGGTAGAACAGGTCGACGCGGAAGAGCCCCTCTTTCATCCTCTGGACGAGGCTCTTGTTGGTTGCCGCGATCACGCGCACGTTGCTGCGGATCGTCTTGTCGCCGCCCAGGCGTTCGAATGCCTTTTCCTGGAGAACACGCAGGACCTTGCTCTGCGTTACCAGGGACATGTCGGCGACTTCGTCCAGGAAGAGCGTACCGCCCTCCGCCTGCTCGAATTTGCCCGGACGTCGTGTGTAGGCTCCGGTGAACGCGCCTTTCTCGTATCCGAACAGTTCTGACTCGAGCAGCGTGTCCGGCAGGGCCGCGCAGTTTATGGAGAGAAACGTTTTCTCGGCGCGGTGACTGTTGTCGTGTACGCTGCGGGCCACCAATTCCTTGCCGGTACCGCTTTCACCCAGGATCAGGACACTGGCGTCGGTGGCAGCCACCTGACCGATCATCTTGGCCAGTTCCACCAACTCCGAGCTCTGGCCGATGATGCGATGCACGTCCGCGTCCTGCGGTTCCGGTCTGATTTCGGATGCCCCTTTATGGAACTGGGGATCGGTGGCCTTCTTGACCGCATCCATCAGCTGAGGCAGCCGGAAGGGTTTGGTCACAAATTCGAACGCGCCGCCTTTCATCGCCTCGATGGCGTTGTCCGTGGTGACGTCACCCGAGATGATGATGATCGGCAGGTCCGGTGCCTGCGTGCGCAGGTCCTTCAGTATGTCTATGCCGTTGCACTCGGGGAGGTGTATATCAAGTAGTACGACATCGGGCGCAAATTCACTGACGGCGGCCGACGCTTCCTCACCACGGTTGACCTGGGTGAGTTCATACTCCGGAGCGTCGAACAGTTCCGACAGCGAACGTCCGATTTCAGGCTCATCATCGACGACTAGTATCCGCGGCATTCCGTTCCTCTAGATCTGGGATTTCATAGTTATTGTCGGAATCTCCACGGCAAACCTTAAGCCCGCGCCGGTGCGGCAAGGCGCATGAATGCTGGTTGGAACGGTGATTCGGCCGGCGTGCGCCGGTCTAGCGGTCTTGCTCGACCTGATGTTTGCGAAGAAGGCCGTACAGGGTCGTTCTGGAGACGCCAAGCTCCCGGGCCGCCCGCGTTACGTTACCCTGATGACGGGCCAGCGTGTCGACGATGGCCTGTTTTTCCGCTTCGTCACGGATGTCCGAGAGGGCCTGCGCAGGCGCCGTCTTGTCGTCCAGGCCAAGGTCTGCGGGCCGAATGACTTGCCCGCTGGAGAGCAGCACGGCGCGGCGGATCCTGTTTTCCAGTTCGCGCACGTTTCCGGGCCACCGAAACCGGCGCAGGGCGGATTCCGCCTGCGCCGACAGGCTGATACCCTCCCGGTTCTGCTCGCGCGCTACCGTCTGCACGAACGTGTGGGCCAGGAGCAATATGTCATCCCCACGGTCGCGCAGCGGTGGCATGTGGATGTTGATGACGCTGATCCGGTAGAACAGGTCTTCCCGGAACGATCCCTCCTTGACGCACTCCTCCAGGTCGCGGTTGGTGGCGCTGATCACCCTTACGTTGATCTCGACCTGGCGCGTGGAGCCGAGTCGTTCGATTTTCTGATCCTGCAAAAAGCGCAGGAGCTTCACCTGGAGGGGCGTGGGAAGCTCACCCACTTCGTCGAGAAAGAGCGTACCGCCGTTGGCCACTTCGAATTTGCCGCGCTTCTGTGCCACGGCGTCGGTGAACGCGCCCTTCTCGTGGCCGAAAAGTTCGCTTTCGAGCAGTTTTTCCGGTATGGCACCACAGTTGATAGGCACGAACGGTCCGGACACTCTTGGGCTGGCTTCGTGAATGGCGCGGGCCGCCAGTTCCTTGCCCGTGCCGCTTTCGCCCGTGAGTAGTACGGCATAGTCCGACGGCGCCACCGTCCGGATGAGGCCGAACACCTCCTGCATGGCAGCGCCCCCGCCGAGCAGGGCCGAAGTGGGGGACTGCCGTGCCAGTTCGTCGGCCAGGCGCTTGTTCTCCCGCTCGAGCTTCTGAAGGTACAGGGCACGCTGTACGACCACGCGCAGCTCGTCAAGTTCGATCGGCTTCTGGTAGTAGTCGAAGGCACCCCGCCCGATCGCCTGCAAGGCTGTACTCGTATCCGTGTCGCCGGTCACCATAATGACCTTGGTCTCGGGCGCGATGGAGAGGATCTCCGTGAGCAGCGTCAGGCCATCGACGGCTCCCTCATAGGGCGAGAGGGTGATATCCAGGGCGACCACCTGCGGCTTTTCGCGCCGAAATACGTCCAGCGCTTCATCCGCGCTACCGGCGCTGTAGCAGGTCAGGTCCTTGCTGAAGGCCAGGCAAAGCTGGGTCCGGATTCCTTCATCATCATCGATGATGAGGAGTTTGTCGCTCTCCATGGTGGGAAAAGGGAATGTAGCGGGCGCCGGGGTGCGCACAAGGGAAACCGGAGGCCGCCGCCCGCGCGAATCGCTAGCCTTCGCCAGTCAGGCGCTGGACGCGGTCCCAGTCGGGATGTGCCCGGAACCGCTCGATGACATCGGGAGCATCAGCCATGCGGCGGACGTAGCTTCGGCAACTGGCGCGGTGCTGCAGGCGGGCATGGACCAGGGCGAGGTAGCCGGCCAGGTGCGAATCGATTTCGCCGGAGCCGGCGTCGGCCCGCTCCCAGCTGATGACCGCCTCGTCGAAGCTCCCTCCCGCGTACTGCGCCAGTCCGACACCGGTGTACGCACGCACGGGATCGCCCCCCATGTCGACCGCTCTGCGGTAGTTCTTCTCGGCGTCCCGCAGCTTGCGGTGCTGGTAGAGGTAGTCGCCGTATGCCATGCGCAGATCCGAGCTGGCGGGCACTACAAGCACGGCCCTCGACAGCACATCGTCGAGGCGCGAACTCTTGCCCTCGCGCTGGAAGAGCGCTACGGCCGACAGGAAGTCGCGCTCCGCCTGGGCCAGCTGCTTGAGGCCTGCGTGCGCATCAGCGCGCCAGGCATAGAACTGGGCGCTCTGGGCTCCATCCAGGGCCAGGTCAAACTGTTCCACGGCCGCCTTGTACTGGCGGGCCTTCATGAACTTGCGTCCGTCCGCCGCGTACTGCTCGGGCGTCCTGCGCACCGGTGCGGCAGGCTTGGTGGAGGTCAGGATCGGTTCGATGTGGGTGGTCCGGCCGGCCTTGATCGTCACTTGTTCGACCCAGGGTTTGAAGCCTTCCGCGATGATCTTGATCGTACGGTTGCCGGGACGAATGCCCGAGTACACGGCATTGCCGACACCCAGAACCTGCTTTTCGATGTATACCTTGGCGTTCTGCACGTTCGCGGTGACGGCCAGTTTGCCGCGCGTGGTGGCTGTGCCTGGTGTCCTGGTGGTGGTGGTCTTGGTTTTCTTCTTGGGCGTCGATGACACCGACCGCGGCGGTTTGACTGAAGCCACGGGTTCGGGCGGGCGTTGCATGTCGAGCACGATCGCCGCGGGTTCACCCGACACCGTCACCTGCATCCGGCCCTTGCCGTAGATCGGATCCGTGGCGATCAGCGTGTAGATACCCTCTTCCAGTTCCTGAAAGTAGAACATGCCGGAAGGATCGCTTTCGGCCATCTGGTCGCCGTCTTCCAGTGCCACGGTGACGCCCGGCAGGACGTTGCCCGTGCCCATCTCGCGCACGACGCCGAAGATGTGGGCTGTGGGAGTGTCGCCTCCGCTGGAGAACATCAAGCCGAACAGAATGCCCACGAGTACGCACGCGGTGCCTATGCCCGCGAGCTTGGGCGGAATGGGATAACGTGAGATTTTGCGCTTGAGCTGGTACGTGCGCCCCTGGATGACCACGTTCTCGCCGCTGGACCACGTGGCGTTGGGGATGTAGAGATGACCGCCATCTATGAAAGCGACATCGGGTGACTTGGAGACGACGGTCACCGCCGACGGCACCGGTGATTCGATGGCTGCCGGTTTGCGCTCGGCTATACCCCCGGGAGCCGTGTCATCCGGATCCCGGTCCGTGCTGCGACGGCCATGCTTGCCTGCATCACGGCGGTCGTGATCGGTCTCGAAACGACTCTCTGGGTCTTTGGCTTCCGAGTCCTGAGCCCCAGAATCCGGGTCTTCAGTCTCCATTTGCTCACGCCGCTGACGGGCGAGATCGGCCAGGGAAGGAGCATGGGCCGCCGACGAATTGGCTTGGAGCAGCGTCGTCCTGATGTCTTCCGGTACCTGCCGTTCGGTTTCCTCTTCGGACTCTTCTTTGAACTCTTCTTTGAACTCTTCCTCGGACTCTTCCTCGGACTTTTCCTCGGACTTTTCCTCGGGCGGCTGTGCCTCGGCGGAGTTGGCCCAGAAAGCCTGCCCTGAGGAAACGACTTCGAGATCAGCAGAGGGGTCGATGGGAGAGGTGTCGTCGAGCCGCTTGCCCGTCGAATCTAGCCGGCGCTTGATCTCCGCACGATCGGCGTCATCGTCCCCGTCGCGGCCCTTGGCCACGGGCTCATGGAGATCGGACCCGCAACTCGAGCACTGGCTCGCGGAGGAGTCGAGTACGTCCGAACCGCAATGTGGGCAAATATTCAAAGAGTGTCCTTCCCTGACAGCCATTGTCCGGCTAGCGTAAATATCGACGCGTTTGTGGAATCGCTTTAGAAACCCAATGGGCCGCAACAAAAAAGCCCTCCCGGTCGGGAAGGCTCACGTCGGGAAGGCTTACGAGTTTTCGGGGATGAGCAAGCGCTTATGTCACGTTCATCTCGGCACAAATGCGGTCGATCTCGGCACGCAGGGCGGGTATCGCCTCGGCCTGGCTCACCTTTTTCAACAACTCACCCTTGCGTGTCAGCATGTACGTGCCGCGGCCACCGAAGATACCGACGTCCGCGTCTGCCGCGTCACCCGGTCCGTTGACGACGCAACCCATGACCGCCACTTTGATTGGTGCCCGGACATCCTTGAGTACTGCTTCCACGTCGTTGATGAGCTGCATCATGTCAACTTCGAGACGGCCGCAGGTGGGGCAGGCCACCAGGTTGGGTCCGATCTGCCGGATTCCGAGTGATTTGAGGATCTCGTAGCCGACCTTGACCTCTTCCACCACATCGCCGGTGAGGGATACCCGTATGGTGTCCCCGATGCCAGCGGACAAGAGACAACCGAATGCCACCGACGACTTGATCGTGCCCGACCACACGGGTCCGGCTTCGGTGACGCCGAGATGAAGGGGGTAGTCGTTGTGGGCGGCAAACTTGTCGTACGCCTCCACCATCACCATCGGGTCGGAGGCTTTGAGCGACACGATGATGTCGTGAAAGTCGAGCTCTTCGAGGATGCGGCAGTTGCGGATAGCCGAGTCTACCAGTCCCTGTGCCGTGGGATAGCCGTCACGCTCGATGATGTCCTTTTCCAGCGAGCCCATGTTGACACCCACGCGGATCGGCAGGCCCCGTTCCTGGCACGCCTTGACGACCGTTTCCAGCCGCTCGCGTGAACCTATGTTGCCGGGATTGATGCGGATCTTGTCCGCGCCCGCCTCGATGGCCAGCAGGGCCAGCTTGTAGTCAAAGTGGATGTCTGCCACCAGCGGCAGGTCGATCTGGCTCTTGATCTCTCGGATGGCCTCGGCGGAGGCTCTGTCCGGTGCCGCCACACGGACGATCTCGCACTCC
>JAUVRN010000411.1 GCA_030597645.1 Candidatus Zixiibacteriota bacterium | reverse complement strand
GTGGGGCGACCCCACTCAGAACCGGGAAAGGTACTAATTTTGAGCTGTCCGTGGCAACCTCAAATTTGCCCCCGGCAGATATTAAGCGATTGGTAGCAAAAGGGTTGAGAAAACAGCCCGGATCGGGCTGTGGCAGGGTGCTGAAAAAGTCATTTCGGATACAAATCCGCCGCCTCGGCTTCGACTTTGCTGCCGCGTGAAAGCGCACTCACCGCAGCAGCACATGCTACGCTTCTGCGCCTTCCCCCTTACCGCCCGTCAACAGGGCGGCCAGCCGCGAACATGTCGCTGTAACCTCTTCCAGAGCAGCAAGATGCCGATCGCCGGTCGCGCGCACCTTGATCTCGATCTTGCCCTCCTTGAGCCCGCGGTCGCCGACGATTACCTGCAGTGGAATGCCGATCAAGTCGGCATCGTTGAATTTGACACCGCCGCGTTCATCGCGGTCGTCCAGCAGGACCTCGAAGCCACCTGCCTGAAGTTCGGCATAGACCTGCTCCGCAGCAGTACGAATCTCTGCTTTCCGGACGTTCAGCGGAAGAACCATAACCTGGTAGGGCGCAATGCTGTAGGGCCACACGATCCCCTTGTCGTCGTGGCCGGATTCCACGGCCGCCTGTGCAGTCCTCGTAATGCCGATGCCGTACGATCCCATGACGCAGGGCTTCTCCTGCCCCTTTTCGTCCGTGAAGTTCGCGCCGAGTGCGGTCGAGTACTTGGTGCCGAGCATGAAGGTGTTCCCCACCTCGATGCCACTGTACGTTTCGAGCCGGCCGCGGTCGCAACGAGGACACGGCTCGCCACTCTCCGCGTCACGTAGATCCACCAGCTCGGCCGCCTGGAAGTCACGGCCGTACTGAACGCCCTTGTAATGCACGTCCTTCTCGTTGGCTCCCGTGACACCGTCGACCACGCCGGGAACTTCCCAGTCCGCGACGATACGAACACCTTTCAGCCCTACCGGCCCTGCGAAACCGACCGGAGCACCGGTTACTTTCTGTATGACGTCGGGTGTGGCCATATCGAGAACGGTCGCGCCCAGCGCATGTTGAAGCTTGAGCGCGTTGAGTGTGCGATCCCCTCGCAACAGCACGGCCACCGGCGCATCATCCGCCACGTACAGGAGCGTCTTGATCAGCCGTTCGGCGCCCACCCCCAGAAACGCGGTCACGTCTTCGACGGTACACTGCCGCGGCGTGTCCACCTTGGTCAGCGGTGCGGACCCGTTGCCCGGCGCGTGCGCGCCGCCCGCATTTTCGGCTTTCTCCACATTGGCGGCGTAGTCACACCGATCGCAGGAGAGGATCGTCGCTTCGCCGCCCTCCGTGGCGACCCGCATCATAAACTCGTGCGCGCGCTTGCCCCCCATGGCGCCGGTGTCCGAGTCCACCATGGTGACGTCGAGGCCCATCCGGTGAAAGGTCGCGAAATACGCGTCCACCATCTTCTGATAGGACACCGCCTGGCTGGCCTCATCCACATCAAAGGTGTACGCGTCCTTCATATAGAACTCTCGGCCACGCATCAGGCCGAAGCGTGGACGGATCTCGTCCCGAAACTTCACCTGAATCTGGTATAGATTGAGGGGCATCTGCCGGTACGACTTGAGTTCGCCGGCCACCATGGCCGTAACCACCTCTTCGTGCGTCCCGCCCAGAACCAGGTCGCGGTCATGGCGGTCGCGCATTCGCATGAGTTCGCGTCCGACGGTCTGCCAGCGATCCGTGACCTGCCACAACTCGGCGGGCTGAAGCACGGGCATCAGGACTTCCCGCGCGCCGGCGCGGTCCATCTCCTCCCGCACGATCTGCGTTACCTTGAGCAGAACCCGCTGCATGAGCGGCAGGTAGCTGTAGATGCCCGCGGCCAACTTGCGAATGTAGCCCCCACGCAGCAGGAAGCGGTGGCTTGCCAACTCGGCTTCTGCAGGCGTTTCCCGCAGGGTCGGTATGTACGTCTCAGACCAGCGCAATGTTCACCTCGAAAGGATGTTGACCTGCGAATGTAGGCACTCTATCTGTCTGCGCAACGCCCCCGTGGTGCAATGGATAGCACGACGGCCTCCGGAGCCGTTAATTCCAGTTCGAATCTGGACGGGGGTACTTGCTCCTGGCCGGGCAGGCACCGGATACCCGTCGGGGTATGCCGGTGTCCCGCAGCCACGGGGCCCCTGCCGGGTCGGAAACCGCGCTAGCGGGGCTTCTTTTTGTGGCGGTCTTTGCGCAGACGTTTTTTGCGTTTGTGCGTCTTGATCTTCTGTTTCTTGCGCTTCTTACCTGACGGCATCCTCTAACTCCCTCACACCTTCCGCCCCCCCTCGGGCCTCAGGCACCCATACTCGATCCCGGTGGCGCAAGGCCCCCCGGTTCGTCCGGTACGGGTAGTTTGGTGATCATGTTCTTGAATTCGTTGGACGGCTTGAACACCGGTACCATCCGGTTGGCCACGGGCACCTCTTCACCGGTGCGCGGGTTGCGGGCTTTGCGGGCCTTGCGTTCCTTGACCTTAAACGTGCCGAAGCCCCGGATCTCGATGTTGCTTCCCCCTTCCAGGGTCCGCTTGATGGCGTCCAGGAATGAGTCGATCACCACGGCGATATCGCTCTTGGACAGCCCGGTCTTGCCGGCCACGCGTTCCACTAGATCCGCCTTGGTCATACGTTCCTCCTACGTACTATTGAACTGCCTTGTTCTTCAAAACGTACACAGATAAGCCAGCCGCGGCCCGACCAGTCCATGGTCGGGGTCGATCCGCAGACCGAGTACCGAACCCATCAAATCAAGAAGCCCGACCCGCCGACGCCGTACCTGACGTACGGTCTCGGGGTCCGACCCAATGCCGGCCATTTCGCCGGCGATGTCAATAGCATCCTGATAATCGCCCAGGACATCCACCAGTCCCAGCTCCAGTGCCTGCTGTCCCGTGAAGATCGCACC
>JAUVRN010000008.1 GCA_030597645.1 Candidatus Zixiibacteriota bacterium | reverse complement strand
CCGTTGGTGACCAGCGGCATCAGCACATCAAAGAACGGGTTGGCTAGGATCTGGTTGAAGAACACGAAAAGCGCCGTGTCCAGGCGCACCACCAGGTCGAGCATGCTATCGTCCGCCGACAGGGATGGCGGTGCGCACCAGCGATTCTACCTCGTCCAGGGGTGGCAGAAACCCGCGTGCCCCGAGCGCCGTGATGGCCAGTGCCGCGGCCGCGGCCGCAAACCGCATGCGGCGTTCCAGGAACCAGCCGTTGAGCACACCGTAGAGATAGCCGGCGTGGTACACGTCGCCCGCGCCGGTGGTATCCACGACGTCCACTTCGTAGATCCCGCAGCGGACTTCCACTTCCCGCCGCGAACGCCCATGGGCACCCTCTTCCCCGTGGGTGATCACCAACGCCTCGAACGTGTCACGCCAGAGACGTTCCAGCATGGTCGCCGGATCCGCGGCCCGGCTCGCGAACGCCGCGAACCGGTCGGCGACAACCAGATGCGAAACCAGCGGAAGGACGGGCAGCACGCCGCCCCGGGGTGAGCCGACGTCCAGCGAGACGGCCACGCCTGAATTGCGGGCCCGCCGGGCCGCTTCGATGCAGACCTCCGCATCTCGTCCGTCGATGTGTAGAGCCCCGGCATTCTCGATCAGGTTGGCCGGTACGTTGCGGGGCGCAGAATAGTGGCTGCTGCCCAGCACCGCGGTCCGTTCGCCGGTCTGCCGGTCGACCCACAGCGATGCGGTAGGCGTGGGCAGATGAGGGTCAAATTCCAGATGTGACACGTCCACACCGGCCGCCACGAATTTGTCGCGCAGGGCACGACCCCAGATGTCGTCGCCGACCCGACCCACGTAGGCCGTTCGTACACCCCAGCGGGAGAGCGCCGCCAGCGCGTTGGGTACGGGACCGCCGCCGCCGTGCCACACGGCCGTCGCATCCACCTTGGTGTTGGGCTCCGGGTAGGTGTCGACCAGGAGCGTGGTGTCGTACACGGCCAGGCCGATGCCGACGACGTCATATCTCCGCGTCATGAACCTCCGCCCGTCCGTGCGTCGCTTCGATGACCGCCGTACGAAAGGCCGCCACCCGGGACGCGTTGAGTTCGAACTGCAGCGCGACGCGATCGCCATAGGCCGCGCCGGTCTGGCGGGCCCCATGCCGGCCGGCGACGTGATGCACCGCGGACGTATCGCCGTGTTCGAACGACACGATCACACGCCCGGTGCGAAAGCGTTCCTGCACCCCGGCTTCCGCCAGGGCCACACGCGCGGTTTCGCCATAGGCCCGGGCCAGTCCACCCGTCCCCAGTTTGACACCCCCGAAATAGCGTGTCACCACGACGGTGACCTCGTGCAGGCCGGCGCCGTGAATACCGTCAAGAATCGGCCGTCCGGCCGTACCGGCCGGTTCGCCGTCGTCGTGCGTACGTTCGGAATCACCGATGTGCCATGCAAAGCAGTGATGTGCGGCATCATGGTACGCCCTGCGTTCTCGCTGCAGCAGTGCCTGCGCATCCTCTTCGGTGGACGTGTGCGTCGCGACCGCAATGAAACGGGATCGTTTCTCGCTGTGCTGACACCGCCCATCCCGTGCCGGCACGAGATAGCGATCGGGATCGCGGTTCACCGTTCAACCGGTCAGTGACTTGCGGTAGCAGATACGCGTACGGATCTTCATGAAACCCTCCGAGTCGTACAGCGCGGTGGCCCGGTCGTTGATGCCCTCTACCGACAGCCGGATGGCACGCGGGCGCGCCTGTGCCAGCCGGTACATGCAGTCCAGCAGCATGTAACGCCCCAGACCGCGACCCTGGTATTCCGGAATCACGCCCAGCATGTCGATCCACGCGTCATTGGGATCCGCCCGCAGCGTGGTGCGCGCGTAAGCGACGGCCTCGCCCCCGTCCGTCTCGAGCAGCGTGGTCAGGTCGGGATCGAATCCCGGCGTGGTTTCGATGCTGCGCGTCTCTTCGACGGTGCTGGGAGCGAATGTCACGTGTTGATCGAAGGTGCGATTGTACAGATCGGTCAGGAGTGCAGCATCTTCACCTATCCGGTACACTCGCAGATGAAAGCCGGAGGATGGTTGCGGCGCCTCGGCCGGCGCAAAATCGGGATCGGCTTCCATGGTCCACACCGATACCAGTTGTTCGAAATCTCTGTGCTTGAGAAAGTCGCGTGTGTCCATGTCGCGACTGTCCACCACCGTATCGAGAGCGGCGGCGCCGTCGGAGCGCGCGCGCTCGAGAATCTGTTCGTACGTCCAGTCGGCGATACCGCTGTCCCGGCGCTCGGGATCCACCGTCACGATGGCCAGAACTGACGGTGTCGAGGCATCCAGGAACCGGGCATAACGCAACAGACCGACCGTGGCATCGTCGTCGCGGATGACATGCACGCCGTCCGGACCGATGCGTGTCCACGACTGCATGGCGGCGAGGTCGTGGCTGGTGAGGCTGATGGGATCACCCAGCCTCGTGCATGACGCCTGCTGGATTTCCGCCAGCCGCTCCAGGTCGTCGGCAACCGCTGGTGCCATTCGCAGCGTCAGGGTTCTCTTCATATTTGCATCTCCAAAAGCCCCCGTAGTATAGGAGGTGCCGCGAGAAGGAGCAACGGCCGGCGAGCGCCGGCGAGCCAGCGACACCCGGGCCGAAGCCGGGACCGGGCCCCGGCGAAATAGTCAATACACTTCTGACTCAGGGTTCTACGCGTCACCGCACAGCTCCTGGTAGTCCACGAGGCCTGGAAACGGGGTGTCGGGATCGCACCAGTCGCACTCCGGACGTCTCGCCACAGTGAAGGATTCAAAGGTGGCGCTGAGCGCGTCGAAGCGCAGGAGACGCCCGGACAGGATCTCGCCTATACCGAGAATCAGTTTTGCCGCTTCGCTGGCCTGCAGCGAGCCGATCACGCCGGGAAGAAGCCCCAGGACGCCCGCTTCGGCACACGACGGTACACAGCCGGCCGGCGGCGGTTCGGGATAGAGGCAGCGGTAGCAGGGCCCATCGCCGTGGCAGAACACGGCAACCTGACCCTCGAACCGGTGGATGGAGCCGTGCACGTTGGGCTTGTTCAGTTTGATGCAGATGTCGTTGACCAGGTAACGGGCGGCAAAGTTGTCCGTGCCGTCCAGGATGATATCGAAGTCGCGGGCGATCCGTTCGGCGTTGTCGCGGGTGAAACGTTCATGGAACGGCACAACGCGCACATCCGGATTGAGTGCCTGCAGGGTGGCCTGTGCTGTAAAGACCTTGGGCGTCCCCACGTCCGACGTTCGATAGAGGATCTGCCGGTGCAGATTCGACTCGTCCACGCGGTCGGAGTCGACCAGGCCCAGGGTCCCCACCCCGGCGGCGGTCAGGTAATACGCTGCAGGTGCGCCCAGCCCGCCGGCGCCCAGTATGAGGACACTGGCGTCGAGGAGCTTCTTTTGACCCTCCGGCCCGACTTCCGGAATCCGAAGCTGGCGGGCATATCGGGGCGCCCACTCGCGCCCCCTTGTGGCCGCATCGGACTGCATCGGATGGCCGGCCGCATACCAGGCCTCGATTCCCCCGGCCAGAAAGCGAACCCGCCTGTAGCCCTCATGGTGCAGCGTCCGCGCGGCCTCCCGGGATCGGATGCCGCGGGCGCAGTACAGCACAAGTGAGGTCCGGTCATCCGGAAACTCGCTGCGGACACCTTCGGTCAGGTTGTCCGTCGGAATGTGAAAGGACGGCTCTATGTGGCCGGCCAGTCGCTCCAGCGCCTCGCGGATGTCCACGAGTACGACGGCCGAATCGGCTTCCATCTCCAGAGAGAGGGCGTCGGCGGCGATTTCGTGGGAATCGTTCATAGGGCCAGACATCGACGTGGACGGCGTCATCCGCTTCCGGCCTGCTCCGGACGGGGTGCGCCCAATGGGTGCCGGAATATAGCGGCCGCGTCGTCCGGTGCCAATCTCTCCTGCATACCTTGACGATCCGGCCGGCCGCTTCCATATTGCTGGTCATGCTCAGAATACACACTACCGACCGGTGGGGCCTGGCGGCTGTACCGCCGCTGCCTGTGCACACATCAGGGGACACCCGGCGTGATGGTTGACCGAACGCTCCCCTCCGGGGTGGCCGCGGTGGAGCGACGTGCGGCGCGGCGGGCATTCTGGCTCTTTCTTGCCGTCGCCGTAGTCTGCACCGCGCAGGTGACCTGGTGGCTCATCATCCAGGTGCGGGACACCGACCGCATTGCCCGGATCGAGACGGATCGGCTGGAGCTGCACGGTCAACATGCCTTCATGGAGCTCAACCTGCATTACGGCCGGCTCTGGCGGACCGTAGACTCGGCTCTGCACGATCCAGCATGGACCGGCGCGCTGCCCAGGTCATTCAGAGACGATCGTGCGATCCTGCGCGTGTCCAGCGGGCCGCCGCCGGTCCGCAGCGTTCAGACTCCGTTCGGAAACGTGAAGGCCAACGTCTGGACCTGGCTGATCAGCGGACCGAACGACTCGGTCTGGGTGCTTCTCGATCCGATCCATCCGGTCGACTTCCTCGAGCGCAAAGCACCCGACTACGAGTTTACCGGTGTACCGCCGGATCCGGCCATCGTGCCGTGGACCGATGAGTTGTCCCCCGTTCGCCCCCACGCAGAAAGGCTGGAGGCGATTGCCGAGGAACGCCGTGGCGCTCTGATCATGTTTGCGTCGGAAGGCTCGTTCTTCGTCGTCCTGATCATCCTCGGGGTGTACCTCATTTATCGCAGCGTCAGGCAGAGCGCGGACCTCAGGCGCAGACAACGCAACTTCATCGCCTCGGTGACGCACGAACTCAAAGCACCCCTGGCCTCGGTCAAACTCTACGCCGAGACGATCGGGCGACCGGAGGTCGGTGCGGACGACCGGCGGGCCTATCTCGATCGCATGCTCGAGGACATCGACCGCCTGGTCCACCTGATCGACAATACCCTCATGGCGGGACGCCTCGAAGAGAAGGGGTTCCATCTCAAACTCAAGCGCACCGATCTGAGTCGGGATGTGCAGGAGTATGTCCAGGGGTTCCGGGGCTTCCTCGACCGCCAGAAATTCACGCTGACCACCGAGATCGAGGAGGGGGTCGCCGTGATTGCCGATTATGACGCCATGCGCAGGGTGCTCGAGAGTCTGATCGAGAACGCCGTCAAGTACTCCGACTCCCGCCGCGAAGCGCTGCTGCGTGTAGCTCGCGAGGGCGAGCACGTCCGCATCACGGTGCAGGACTATGGGGTCGGTATCCCCGCCGACGAAGTGGAACGGGTGTTCGATGCGTTCTACCGGGTTGGGGACGAGATGACACGCACCATCAAGGGTACCGGCCTCGGCCTGTATCTCGTCCGTGAGATCGTGGCCGCCCATGGCGGTACGGTACAGCTCCACAGCGACGGCCCCGGACAGGGCGTCACCGCTACGGTGACGCTGAGAACCGTATCATGAAACGTCGAATCCTGGTCGTCGAAGACGAAGCGCACATCGCGGACGGCATTCGCATCAATCTCGACCTGGAAGGCTACGAGGCACAGATCGCCCCCGACGGTCCCACCGCGCTGGAGATGTACCGCGACTTCGACCTGATCGTGCTGGATGTCATGCTGCCCGGCATCGACGGCCTGATGGTGTGCGCCCGCATCCGCGCGGAAGGGAGTCGTGTGCCGATCCTCTTTCTGACCGCGCGGGATGCCGACAACGACCGCATTGCGGGGCTGGAGGCGGGCGGTGACGACTATCTCACCAAGCCGTTCAACCTGCGCGAGCTGCTCCTGCGCGTACGCGGCATGTTTCGCAGGTTGGAGTGGTATGAGAGCGGACGGCTCGCCCGTGAACGGCTCGAGTTCGGCGGGTGCCGCGTCAATTTCCGGACGTACGAGGGCCATGGCCCCCGGGGTCCGGTGGAACTGACGCCCAAGGAGCTCATGCTGCTCAAACTGCTGGCCGAACACGAAGGAGAAGTGGTCACGCGTGACCAGATTCTCGACGCCGTCTGGGGCTACGGAGCGTTTCCCACGACGCGCACGGTGGACAACTTCATCCTCCGTCTGCGCAAATACTTCGAGCCCGAGCCTCGCCAGCCGGTTCATTTCCACGCGTATCGGGGGGCCGGCTACAAGTTTACCGGCACACCTCAGGTCGGAGAAGGAGAAGACGCCTGATGCCCATATTTGATTTCGTCTGCAGCGAGTGCGACAAGGAGTTCGAGGATCTGGTGCTCCGGCCCGACGAGGAAGTGAAGTGTCCGACGTGCGGCGGCAGGACCCGCAAACGCATGTCGGCATTTGCCGCACCCGGTTCGGGGGGGCATACCGCACCCGCGGGAGGCTGCGGTCCGGGCGGTGGCTGAGGGTTCAGACCCTAGGCGCCGTGCGCGTCACGTATATTTTTCAGCAGCTGGTTTGAGAAGGTACACATCTTTTTTCGGGGGCCAGATCATGAGCCTCAATCCTGCAACACGTTGAGGATTGAGGCCAAAGGGGGCACCCGCAGTCATGAGGAGGTAATCATGTCGCGGGTGGTGTTGAGACGATCGGGGCCGCGCCAGTTGGTCGGTATCGACGAACGTAACCAGACCCTGACCATCGACGTCTCACCCGACGTGGGCGGTGAGTGGGCCGGGCTCAAGCCGTCCGAACTGCTCCCCTTTTCGCTGGGCGCCTGCATTGCCGTGACCGCCATCGGGATCCTCGAAAAGATGCGGCAGGGACCATTTGAGCTGACGGTGCGGATCGACTTCGAACACGACGATGAACCGCCCAAGGCCTTCACGCGTTTTCGACTGGAGTGGTTGTTTCATGGATCGAACCTCGACCCCGAGAAACTTCAAAAGGCTGTAGATATTGCCGAAGAGCGCTATTGCTCGGTGTCCGCGTCGCTCAAGGACGACATCGTAGTCGAGCACATCATCAAGATTGAGTCCTGACCTCGTTTCCGCGGCGGGCGTGCCGCACGGCAGAGGCGGCGGCACGCATGTGGTCGGGAGTGGTGCCACAGCAACCACCGATAACACGCACTCCAAGCCGCGTCCAGCGCACACACCATCTGGCATAGTCCCCTGGTGAATAGGCGCGCGTGAACACGAAGCCCATTTCTCCACCCGACCTGCCGACGTTGGCGTAGGCCCCCACCGGCACGTCCAGGTGTTCGCGAAGCCAGCGCACGGCACCGTCGAGCGTCTCCGGGCTGGCACAATTGACACACAGGACATCGGGGCGGGCCCGCCGCGCCCACTGGATCAGGCCGGCCAGCGGGGTCCCGTCATACAGATGCGTGGCATCCCGAAGGACCACGGAGGCCAGAACGGGCAGATCGTAGCCGGCGGCCGCGTCGAAGGCCGCATCCAGCTCGCGCACGGTATTGAAGGTCTCCAGGAGCAGACCGTCTACACCGAGCTCGACCAGCAGGTCGATCTGGCGACGGTGATAGTGCTGAAGTTCCAGCACCTCAGGAACCAGGTCGGGCCGGTAGCAATCTTCCAGGGTCGTGATCGAGCCGAGCACCCACGCCCTGTCGCCGGCCGCGTTGCGGGCCAGCTGCACCGCCCGGCGGTTCCAGGTCTCCCATGCGTCCGGGTTGTGCCGTGCCATGAGGTACCACGAAGTGCGAAAGGTATTGGTTGATACCAGGTGACAGCCGGCGCTGACATAGTCCCGGTGGATGGACTCCACAATATCTGCGTGTTCGGCCAGGGCCGGCGCCGACCAGAGCGGCAGAGGCGTCGGTACGCCGCGTCGGAGCAGCTCTGTGCCCATGGCCCCGTCGAGCACCAGCGGCGGCCCTTCCGAAATGAGGACATCGCGCAGGTCGGCGTGAGGAGCTCTAATACGAGTTCCAGGCAGGGGCCGGCTCATTCAGTAACAACCATACTGTAAGTCGGGTCCGCTTTTGAGGATGTAGTTCACCATGGTTATTACGTCGCTCGCGGTCACCACGCAATTGCGGCTTACATCACCCAGCACCTGGATCGTGGGGGCCGGCCCGCCGCGGAAGAGCCAATTGATCAGGAAGATGATGTCAGCGGTCGTGACGTCGCGAGAGTCATTCACATCACCGGGCGGGAAGGGTTCGAACACCGCGGCGAATCCGGGTCCGTCTCCCAGGTTGAACATGGTGACAACCGAGGTGCCCTGGAGGCGATTGACGTGGTCGACGGAGAGGTTGCATGAATAGCCGTTGGCGAAGATGTCCGTGGCCGCCGCCACGGAGCCGGTGCCAACTGCGATCGGGCTGGCGGCATCTCGGACCATCTGGTGATCGTGCGAATCGTAAAGGTACATGTCACCGCTGCCCACCCAGCCTCCACCTGCGATGTACACGTGGCCGTCGGGTGCCAGGGCCATGTGTCCCGGCCAGCCACCCGTGGGGATGCTGTCTTTGATACTCTGCGAATCTGGATCAATGACGTAGATCATGCCGGTTTGAGTGGCGAAGTCGCCGGTGCAGAGAACGAGTAGCTCGTTCTCGTAGTCAATGAGCGCGGCTTGCGGATTGGTGCCGACGGGAATACGGGCGATCACCGAGTCCAGGTCCGGATCGACGATGGCCACCTCACCCTGGCCATAGAGGAACGTGCCGAAGTCGAAGGCGGTGATGCAGACAAACAGGAGTCCGTGGTGATAGACGACGCCTTCGGGTGACGTGCCCACCGGGTATTCGTTTGTCACTGTACCGTTCTTCGTGTCCACTTCCGAAACCGAGTTGGCCAGCAGGTTGGTCACGGCTACCATCGAGTCGTTCATGAACGCGAGGCTGTACGGATTGCGGTCAGGGCCCAGAGAGATGGCATCGATAACCGCTCCGGTCTCCAGATGGACCAGCCAGAGGTCATGGCTGCCGGAATGGATCACGTAGCCGACCGTGTCCCGCCGATGGGTGTTGTCGATGAAGATCTGGTTGGGTACGAGTCCCAGCGTTTGAGTGTTGTTCGTGACCACGTTCGTGCCCAGATCAACCCGGCTGAGCGTCTCCGCGAGACCATTGATTACATAGAGTGTTCGATCCAGTGCGGAGGCACTGGGTACCAGCATTCCCAGCAGTACACACGGGGCGACATAGCGAGACCAGTTCACGGTACCGTACTCCTGTCTATGGGATGGTATTCAAATTCAGGGTGATCATGAGCGCGCGACCCGGCATGGGCTGGCGCTCGATGAGTTCATAGCGTGTATCCGTCAGATTCTCCAGGCGCGTGGTCAGCTCCGTCACCAGGCCGAACAGCTTGCCGCGAAGGCCCAGCGTGACATCCACGACGCCGTACGGATCGAGCGATTTGCTGGCCCTGCCGGCTTCACGCATGTAGCGCCGATCGAACCAGCGATACGCCAGGTCGATCCAGCCCCAGTGCCACCTGCCGCCGGCTCCGGCAGTGAGCTTGTGACGGTAGCGAAAAGGAATCGGCTCGCCGTCGGTGTTCGGCTCCCCCGATTCGTTGCGGTGGTTCTGGAACAGGTGTGCGAACCGCACCGTGAGCGCTCCCTGGATGACGCCCAGGCGCAGACTCTCTTCACGACCGTCGATGCGGGCTCGACCGAGGTTGTACGGCGTCGCCACCTGACCTGCGCCGATGCGCCAGACGATCAGGTCCCGGTACGACCTCCAGTAAAAGCGTTGTTCGAATTCGACGTGCACCGACCGCGACCAGCGCAGGCCGTAGCCGAGTTCAAGCTGCTCCGAACGCTCCGGCCGCAGGCCGGGGTTGCCGCGCACGCGGTAGGCTTCGTCCCAGAACTGTTGCAGCAGCGGCGGCCTACGGAACGCGCGACCATAACTGCCTTGCAGATTCCAGCCGACACCGGCCACATCTCCGTCCAGCCGGGCTGCGGCATGCGGACTACCGAATCGGAAGACGCGCTCGGGCGGCTCGATGACCGGCGAAATGGGCGTGATGGGATACTCCGCCGCGGTTTCCGTCTGATCGAGGCGGTACGCCAGGTTGAGGCGGAGTGATTGCAGGCTTCCGGTTCGCAGCGGCACGGATCGATCAAGATGTACCAGGGCGGCGTAGTTGACCCGATCCGCATGACCGAAGCTGTAGGCCGGATTCAGGTGATCCACGCCGGAAAACCGTTCCCGTTCGTATTCACCGGCAATGCCCAGGCCGGTGAGAATCCCGCTTTGCGCACCGAGGGTGGCGCCCGCCAGGTGACGTTGGGCGCGGGTCTCCCAGTCGTACGGACGAAGACCCGTGTTGACGAAGTGATTCCAGTCGTCGGTGTACGCGTACGTCAGCCCGAACGCGACGGCCTCCGAGCGGCGATCAAGGCGGGCCGATGCGACCCACCGTTCCTGCTCGCGCCGGGCCTCCGGCGTCAACGCAAACTCCTGACCCGGTACACCGGCACGCACGCGATAGCTGTTGAGACCGCCGCTCCAGGCGAATCCCACGGGCAGGGAACCGCGGCCGCGCACGTTGGCCGATTCGTGATAGGCCGCGTTGTTGTGACGAATGGTGTCCCGTTTGAACTGATTGTCGTAATAGCGAAAATCACCGTCTGTACGCCGGTCCTCCCAGGCCGCTGCGAAGCGCTGGGTTCCAATACCAATCCCATCCGCGTAGACGCGACCCATGCGGCTGCCGAACGATCCCGCGGCAGCGCCGCCACCTGCCTGGAACTGCGGGCCCACCGCCTTGGTGGTAATCAGGACAGCGCCAGCCAGCGCGTCGGTACCGGCGGCGGTTACCGACGGCCCGCGCACGATCTCGATGCGGTCGATCGAATGGGCCGGTATGGAGTTCAGGTCCACGGCGCCGCCGTCGGCATTGAGCGGGACGTCGTCCACCACCACCCGCACCGCTTCGGGTCGGCTGCCCCGGATGGACACGTGCGCCGATTGCGTACCGCTGCGTACCACTTCCACTTCGGGCGTACGGTCCAGAACGTCGGCGACACTGATCGCACCGCTGCGTTCGATTTCTTCTGCGGTGATAATAGTGTGACCGGTTTTCTCGGTGGCGGACCGTGGCGGCACCGTGACGTTCAACGCCTCGGACTGCAACGGTTCTGAGACAAGTTGAATCAGCGGTTCGGGAAGCTCTTCGGCGTCGATTCTGACACCGATATCACAGCGCGTCCTGTATCCAATCCGCTGAACGCAGAGATGATAGGTCCCGTTGGGAAGGGATCCGAAACGGAACCGGCCTGCGGCGTCAGCCTGAACCGTCTCGCCGGTTTCGCGCAATTCGACTATGGCATGGGCAACGGGAAGAAGCGTCCGGGCATCCTGGATGACGCCCTCGAGCGGACGCGCTGCAAACACCTGTGAGGCCGTGGCGACCATCGCCAGTGCCAGTGCCAGCCGCAGTGCCGGCCGCAATGCGGGCCGTAGTGCCAGCCGCAGTGCCGGCCGAAGCGCCGGTGCTGGCCGCAGTGCCGACCGCAGTGCGGGCCGTAGTGCCAGCCGAAGTGCCGGCCGAAGTGCCGGTGCTGGCGTGAGTGCAAGCGCCGGTGCAAAACGAAGAAGCCGCCTTCGCCCCACGGGGCACGGCGGCCAGAGTTTGAAAACCAAACCCGACCTCTCCCGCGAAGGTGTGGTTGAACTATGACACTCACGGCAGGTTTCCTGACTCGAGGCTCGTGCCTACTGACCGCGCCTTCCCCTTTCGAGTGGCTGTCCCGGAGGACCTGCGGCGTTCGTCGCCTCTCACAGTAGCGGGGCTGTAGCGGACTTTCACCGCTTTCCCTCTTAACCCCCTCCTAGGGGCACCGTGAACGAACGTAGATTAGCTAGTCGGCCGCAGCCGGGCAAGCGCTCCTGCGGTGCGCTGAGTGGTGCAGTTTGACTGGCCAGACCGCGGCAATCCATATGATCTGGTTTTGAGCGCGATAGAAGATGCGGTACGGGCCCATCGTCCACTCTCTGTAGGGTTGAATCGGGAACTCTGGAATACGCCGTCCCGATTGAGGATACATCCTGAGCTGGAGCATCTGGGACTTCACATGTGACAAGAACTGCAGCGCCTTATAGAACTCATCGCGCTTCAGACTTCTCACGGCTTCGAGAAATTCTCTTCGCGCCGACGGAGAGAAGAGGACTACCAGGAGTCCCGGTCCCTCAGCAGGCTTTCGGCTTCGTCCAGAAGCTGACCATAGTCGACGCCAGCCTTTCTGTCGATCTCCTTCTCTGCCCGGACGAGCACTCTGAGGAGTTTCTGCTCTCTCTCATACTGCTCGTAAGCTTTGACGCTGAGAAGGATCGCCGCCGCGCGACCGCGCTGCGTAATGATCATTGGATCATCGGAATCGCTGAGTGCCGTCAATACACTCGCGGCGCGGTCACGCAGTGCTGTGACGGAAACGATACGGGGGATCTTACGCACTACCGTCTCTCCTACGCGGTACTATGATGAGAACGATTCGGTGAATCTCACGCACTTACGGCTCTCTACATTGGGTTCAGCCATGACAGAGCAGGGCCTGAGCCCGCCCGTCGACGCCAGCCTCGTCAATCGGAGTGACCCGCCAGCCTGGCATGCTGGGCTCTGGTGCCCAATCGGGCCGACATATCGATATAACTTCTGGAACCGTTCATCAATCACACGTTTGGTCAGACGCTTTAGCGTACCACCGGGCGTACGGTTAGACGTACGTTCAATGCATACACCGAGCGTACGAGTCGCGAACGGAAACAGGGGGACTCCCGGGTGCCACGCACTCACCCAGATTCCGTTCGGGCGCAGATGTGATCCAACGGGGGACTACCGGGAACCACGCATTCAGCCAGACTCCGGCCGAGCACAAAAGTGCTCCGACGGAGTGGCTTGCCGGCGGCTTGCTGCGGGCGGGCACCTGGTTGAACCGGCTCGAGCCGAAGGGGGACCGGCCTCTCTTGAGGCGGGGGACTAAGATCCCCGTCTTCCACCTCCGATCAGCTAGGTGCCACAAAGGCTTGTGGCACAAGGCAATGGCCTGCTCGACCTGGCTACGGAAACAATGTGATGCCCACATTCAGGATTCAGCTTGACGACTGCCCAGGTGTGCAGTACCATGGGTGCACAGATGAGCAGTTGCCTCCAACAGGACGGTTCGGGGTAGCTCTTCTGATGAGCGCTCTGCACAGGTCTCAGTGGGAGAGGGTAGCCAGGCGGGAGCGTCGCCAGTCGGACTGCGCACAGGTCCCCCCCTACTCCTCCGGGCCCCTCTCCCGCCATGGGACCTGTGGCAGACGACCAAATTGAACCCGCAACTACCACTTTGAGGGGGATTGCATGGTTCTTCAGCCGCTGACGGCCAGGCAGCAGGACATTTACAACTATATCCACACGCAGATCACGGAAGTCGGAGCACCGCCGACCATCCGCGAGATCGGCGATCACTTCGGAATGACGTCCACCAACGGCGTCCGCGATGTGCTGGCGGCGCTGGAACGCAAAGGGTACATCAACCGCTCGCCGCTCAAGTCACGCGGTATTGAGCTGGCCGAAGAGGTTCGGCCCGACGTACGGGTCGTGCCGCTGCTCGGTCGCGTGGCCGCAGGCAATCCGACGGAAGCGGTGGAAAACATACTGGATCAGCTGGCGGTCGACCAGAGCATGCTGCCCTCGGGCGACGTGTTCGGCCTGCAGATACAGGGCGAATCGATGCGCGACGCCGGCATCCACGAGGGCGATTACATCTTCGTGCGTTCGCAGCAGACCGCGCGACCCGGAGACATGGTGGTGGCCGTCATCGACGATGAGGCCACGGTCAAATGGTACCGCCCCCGCCGGGGCAAGATCTACCTCGAGCCCGACAACCCCGCCTTCGAGCCGATCGTCCTCTCCCGCGATATTCGTATCGCCGGCAAGGTGGTCGGTATGATGCGGCGCTTCGAATAGGGTAGGGATCGGATGATGAGGATATGGCTGTTGTTCAGGAACGGCTGTTCGGTGTCCGACTGACGCCCACAGGCGAAATCAGATCGTCCGCAGACTTTGATGAACGCGATGCACCGATGTACCAGGAGATCAATGACCCGGTTGACGTACTCGCGCTGTTCGAAGACGGCACCATCAAACCGCAGCGATTCCGCTGGAAGGGCCACGTACACAAAGTGGAGCAGGTCACGGGCCGGTGGAAGACCGACAAGGGCGCCTTTCGTCTCCGGCACTTTGCTCTGATGGATGAAGAAGCCAACTTCTTCCAGCTGGCCTATGATGAGCGCACATCCGGCTGGAGACTCACGCGGGTATGGGTCGAGTGAACACGTCGCGTACGGGTCGAGTGAACACACCGGGTACGGGTAGAGTGAGTACACCGGGTATGGGTCGAGTGAACACGTCGCGTACGGGTCGAGTGAACACACCGGCCGTGGATCAAGTGAACACTTACGGCTGGCCCGACATGCCGGGACGCGTCGTCATGCATGTCGACATGGATGCGTTCTTCGCGGCTATCGAGGAGAAGTTTCTGCCCGTGATCGCCGACCGGCCTGTGATCGTAGGAGGCACGGCCGACTCACGCGGTGTCGTGACCACCGCCAACTATCTCGCGCGGCAGTACGGCGTCGGTTCCGCCACACCCCTGCGCACGGCAGCGCGTCTCTGTCCGGATGCCACGTTCATCACGTCGAGCCACGGTGCCTATGCGGATTACTCGCACCGGCTGGTGGAGATCTTCGGACATTTCACACCGCGTGTGCAGCAGACCTCGGTGGATGAGGCGTTCATCGATGTCACCGGCATGCAGCGACACTTCGACTCACCTGTGGCCCTGGCGAAGGCGCTCAAGCAACGCGTCCGCGACGAACTCGGACTTACCTGTTCTGTGGGCATCGCGCCCAACAAACTCCTGGCCAAGATGGCGTCGAGCCACTACAAGCCCGACGGGTTGTTCCAGGTGCCACCCGACCGTGTTCTCGAATGGCTGGCACCCCAGCCGGTGAGCCGGCTCTGGGGTATCGGACATCGTACCGAACAGTCCCTGCACAAGATGAGCGTACGCACGATCGGCGACCTTCAGGCGCATTCCATCCGTGCACTGGAACGACGGTTCGGCAAGTGGGGGCGCGTCATGTACGACCTCGCCCGCGGCACTGATCGCTCACCGGTGCGACCGGAAGGCGAACAACCCCGGGAAAAGTCGGTCGGCAACGAGCACACGTTTGCCACGGATACCGACGATCCCGTCCTGTGGCATGCCACCCTGCTGGCGCTGTCCGATCGTGTGGGGCGTCGGCTCAGGCAGGCGGAGCTTCGGGGGCGAACGATTACCTTGAAATACCGCACGGACGATTTCAAAACGCGAACGCATGCGGTTACGTTGCCCGCACCGACGTCTTCAGAGCAGGCCATCTTCGGTGCCGCGTGTCGGCTCCTGGTAGAGCTGCACCCTGCGGGTCGACGCGTCAGACTGCTCGGGGTCTCGATCTCCAGGTTGACGGCTCAAGACGAAGGTCACCAGGCCGGGTTGTTCGGCAACAACCGCCTAGAGCGGAGCCACTCGGCTTCCCGCGCGGTCGATCGAATACGTGACCGGTTCGGTGGTGACGCAATCCGTCGCCTCGGCGCGCACTTCTGAGATTCCGCGGCCACCTCCCGCGTACAATCCCTCTCAACGGTTGACCCGTGTGCGAACGAGCCATCACCTTGTGGCCCGATCAAATAAGGAGGGGTGTTGGAATGCGGAATATGAGGTGGTTATTGCTATTTGGTGCCGGTCTGTGTGCTCTGGCCGCGCCGACCATAGTCGAGGCCCAGCAGAGTGATGCGGGTCGCTCGGGATTTGGATTACGCGCCGGCTTCGGCCTGGACCCGGATCAGTTCGTGATCGGGGGACAGTTTGCTATCCGGCAACCCAATAGTGTCTTCCGAATTGTTCCCAGCGTAGACCTGGGGTTCGGCAGCGACGTCACGACGATCGTATTCAACGGCGATTTCCTGGGCAGGCTCAAGCTCGAGGGATCGAATTTCGGATTCTACGGCGGCGCCGGTCTGGGCATCGCATACGTCGACCCACAGGGCAGCGATGGCAAATTTAAGGCCGGTCTCAACCTGATCGTGGGCGCCGGGATTCCGCTCGGCAAGGGCCGGGCCGGTAGTCTGGAAGCACGATTCGGGATCGGCGACCTTCCCGATTTCCGCCTGCTGGCGGTTCTCGAGATCTAGCCTCAGGTTCTCAGAGCACTCACGTGGAAACCGTTGGTGGCTCGCACGACAACAGGCTGCTAAAACATCGTAATTAGCCTCGAGCTTCTGACACTATTGAGGCTGGCTCGACGTCCGCGTGTACCGCGGAAGCCGTGCAAGGCCACGGCCTCGTGTACCAACCGATCGGTCGGCACATAAACCGTTGATCCTCAAGTGAATACTCGGGGTACCCGAAACCGGGTGCCCGGCTTGACTCGGGTCGTCTTCGGACGTTTCTTGAGACTATGAACAGTCAGACTCTTGAAACAAAAGAGACCCCTACGGATTATTCCAATATTCCGGAGTGGCCGTTCGCCGAACGGGCTAAGGCGCTGGACACCAATATTCTCCGTGAGATCCTCAAGGTCACCGACATCCCCGGCGTCATCTCCTTTGCGGGCGGAATGCCGGCCCCGGAACTGTTTCCGTATGAAGGCCTGCTCGAAGCGGCACAATCGCTGCTCGGGAGCAGAGACGGGACATCCCTGCAGTACTCCCTGTCCCGGGGCACACACGAACTACGCCGCTGGATCGTGGAGAATGTACCGAGTCCCATTCCGCTGACCGAGGATGATGTCCTGGTCACGTCCGGCGCCCAGCAGGCGCTCGATATCGTGGCGAGGGCGTTCTTGACCGGTAACGACCGGGTCATCACGACCATCCCAACCTACGTGGGCCTGATCCACGCCTTCAACTTCTACGGTGCGGACTTCGTAACCTGCACGACGGACGACGAAGGTGTCGATCCCGATGCGGTGGAGCGCGAACTCAAGCGAGGCGGTGCACGCCTGATCTATCTCGTGCCGTCATATGACAACCCCACCGGTCGCACCCTGCCCCTGGAGCGCCGCAAACGGATCGTCGAACTGGCCGCGAAATACGGTGTGCCTGTGATCGACGACAATCCGTACGGCGACCTGCGTTACAAGGGCGAACGGCTCCCCTCCCTGCGCGAACTGGATCCCTTCTGGGCGATCGAACTGCGGTCCTTTTCCAAGATCAT
>JAUVRN010000180.1 GCA_030597645.1 Candidatus Zixiibacteriota bacterium | reverse complement strand
GCGATTCAGAAGATCATCAAGGCCCAGGCCGACGCGCGGTAAGCGGGTGGGGGACCCGGCAAGGGAATGCTTCGCTCGGGAAAGCATTCTCTTTTGGGGCGCATATTCGGTGTATCGAGGGCATATGCAGCGGGCACTTATCGTTTCCGGGACCTGAAGACAGACTCAGGAGGTCTCTCTTGCGATCTCGCTCGGCGGCCTCACATCCGGCCGGCGGGTGCCGGACTGCGTCCACTGCAGGGTCTCGAGAAGAGCACGGGCCAGACGCCTGTCGAACTGACTCGAGCCCTGCATTCGGTGCAGCAATCGCATCTCTCTTTCGATCTGATGCTGGCTGGGTGATCTGGTGGTACGCGCCCGGGCAGCCCGGTGTTTGGACTTGGGTTTGTAGGCCATGCAGCCCCCTCGGTTGGGCTCAGAGGCCGATCAGCTCGGCCAGCCAGTAGGCCAGGGCCGCCACGACGCCGATCGTCAGAGCCAGAACCACCCGCTTGCCCTGCGCGAGTGGTTCCCCTGGCGCAGTGCCCATGACGGCGCCGCCGATGAACCAGGCGGCCAGCGTCGGCATGTGCCTGGAGAGCACGGACGCCAGCAACACTCCCACGAAAACGCTTGCCGCAAACCATTTGTACCGGTGCCAGGGCGTTGCCATAGATTCGTGCCCTCCCTGCATCAGATTTGTCGAACGCGCCAAAGGCCCGGGCGGCGCCGCACGTCACGAGCGCGGACACGCGGGCAATCAGGGGGTGACATCGGCGGGTTCGCGCGGCCCCGGCGTGCCCGAAGGCGTATACGAGTGAATCAGCTCGGTTAGGTGCGCACGAATGGCCGCGTTGTCGTCCTGTTCGGCGGCGGCGCAGAGCTGACCGAGCGGGCCCATCAGCGTCTGTGACATGATCGGCTGCGCAAGCGCGCGCTCGATCGACGGGTGATCGGTCTCTTCCACCGGCTCTTCGGCCAGCCGCAGCTCTTCGTGCAGTTTTTCGCCCCGCCGGAGGCCGATGTAGCGCAGCGGTATGTCCTCACCGGGCACGAATCCCGAGAGGATAATCAGGTCCTCGGCCAGCGCCTGTATGTTGAGCGGCTCACCCATCTTCAGCAGCAGCGTATCGCCGGGGCGTCCGATGACGGCGGCTTGCAGCACCAGGCCCGCGGCCTCTTCCACGGTCATGAAATACCGCGTGGCGTCGCGATGTGTCACGGTCACCGGCCCGCCGCGACCGATCTGGTGGAGAAACAGCGGCACGACCGACCCGGCCGACCCGAGTACGTTGCCGAAGCGCACCGTGATGAACGTGGTCGAACTCTGGCGGGCCATGTTCTGCAAGAACAGTTCCGCCACACGCTTGGACGCACCCATGACCGACGTGGGCCGTACCACCTGGTCCGTCGACACGAACACGAAGGGCTCGGTGTCGAAGCGATCGGCAAGTTCGCAGAGAATGCGCGTGCCCGTGACGTTGTTGCGGATCGCCGCGGCCGGGAACTCTTCCATCAACGGCACGTGTTTGTACGCGGCGGCGTGGAAGACGATCTGCGGGCGGTGTTCTTCCCACCAGCGGGCCAGGCGATTGGCGTCGGTGATGTCGGCGATCACGGGCTGGCACTGCTGTGATTCCTCGCCCAGAAACAGGTCCATGGTCAGTTCGAACAGGCTGTTCTCGGCACGGTCGAGCATGGAAATCTTCCGGGGCGGATAGCGGAGAAGCTGGCGCACCAGTTCGGCTCCGATGGTACCACCCGCGCCCGTGACCAGGACCGTCTTGCCGGCGACACACTCGGTGATGGCCGGCGTGTCGAGGTGGGCCGGTGCACGACGCATGAGATCCTCGACGCGCACGTCACGGATGCGCGGTGCCATGGGATTGGCCGACAGCATGGCGCCTATGGTGCGCACCGTCTTGAAACCGACGCCCAGGCGGCGGCAGTTCTCGACGATCTCGCGAACCTGCGGACCGGTAGCCTCCGGCAGTGCGAGGATGATCTCTTCGACGTCGTATTCGCGTACCAGTGCCGGGATGTCGCGGGCGGAGCCGAGGACGGGGACGCCGTGGATGTGGAGGCCCCACTTTCGGGGGTCGTCATCCACTACGCCCACGGGCAGGTAGCCGCGCTTGCGCTGCTTGATCAGTTCGCGCAGGACCATCTCGCCCGAATCGTTGGCCCCCACGATCAGGGCGCGATGCCCGCTCGGCTGGCTGTCGGGCCAGAACTCGCGCAGCGCCCGGATCATGATGCGCGACGCGCCCACCAGAAGCAGGATCAGCATCCAATCAATGACGAATACCGAGCGGGGGAAGCCCTGGTGCGGAAAGAAGAATATCGGCAGGACCATCACGACCGTGCCTACCGACACCGCCTTGACGATCTGCACCAGGTCATTGAGGCTGGCATAGCGCCACACGCCAGCGTACAGCCCGAAGTAACAGAACACACCGAAACGAATGATCAGTACCAACGGCAGCGTGGTGACGAACCGGGCTCCCTGTTCCGGCGACAGCACCCAGTCGGAGACGAGGAGGAACGACAGGTAATACGCCAGCGCGATCATCCCGAGATCGGCGAGAATGATCAGTGCCCGCTTGCGCAGCGTGACGGAGAGGATACCCCGGCTGTCCTCGAGATCGAGCGACGCCGGCCACTTGCGAAAGTACCACCAGCGCGACAGCGCCAGCATGGTCACCGATGACGCCCAGTAGACCAGCACCGACGTGCGATTGACGGAGATGGGGCCTTCCCAGTCCACCAGCGCCAGCACGAGGAGCAGTACGCCTACCGTTACGGCGTTGGTCGAGAGCAGGATTTCCTGAAACGGATTGGTCCGCGCCCGACGGCGATAGAGTCCTATGGCGAGCAAGAGCACGAGCCAGAACAAGGAGACGAGCAGTGCGGGGCCCAGGTACGATCCAACCGCCTGGCGTTCGGCCCCGGAAAACCGAGCCATGTACGCCAGCCAGAACGCCACAAAAATGGCTGCCGCATCCAGGGCCACGAGAAGCGGCCTGCCGGCGGTCCAGCGCCAGACTCTGATCAGCGTTCTATTTCTCAAGGGGGCCTGTCTGCCGGTGTGTTTCAGGCATAGGCGGCAATTTGGGCGCAAATCCCTTGTGGGCAAGGCATTTCAGCGATTGTGGACAACTCCGGGAACACGTCGGGGCGCGGTTCTGGGGGCTCACAATCCGTTGGCCCGGAGGTGGTACCGCAGGGGGCTACAGGGCCTTCCGGATGATGGCGGCGATGCGCCGAGAGGCGTTCGTGCCGGAGGTCTTCGGGCGTCGCCGGCGTGGCCGGCGGTCCAGCGCGGCACGGGCCCGATCCAGGTCGAGGTCGATCAGGACGTTACGCCCATCTTCCACGGTCTCCACCCATTCGGTTACAGATCGCAGGGTCAGACAGTACGTACCCAGCCAGGCAGCCTCGCGCTGCACGCCCCCCGAATCGGTGAGCACGGCCGCGGCCCCGCCGATGTGTCGCAGTGTGTCGAGGTAACCGAGTGGCTCGCACACCTGAACCGGGGTGAGTGACTGGAGCTTCTTCAAAAGCCCTGCGCGCCGGAACGCCCGGCGCGTGCGCGGGTGCAAGGGCATCAGCACCGGTGCGTCGAGGCCGGCAAGCAGGTGCAGCAACCGGCTCAGTCGCTGTGCGTCATCCGTATTCTCGGCGCGATGGACCGTACAGAAATAGAACGGATCGGCCTCGATCTGCAGCGATCGTCTGGACGCCGTCGGCCACCAGTTCGACAGCGCGTCGTGCATGGGATCGCCGACACGGTGAACGCCGCCGCTGATGCCCTCGCGCAGCAGGTTTTCGACCGCGGAGGTCGTGGGCGCAAAGAGCAGTGTGGAGAGGTGATCGGCCACGACGCGGTTGCGTTCCTCCGGCTGCGTCCTGAGGTAGCTGCGCAGACCGGATTCTACGTGCGCCACGCGCGTGCCGCACTGTGCACCCGCCAGGGCGCCGGCCAGCGTGGAGGTCGTGTCGCCGTAGACGATCAGCAGAGCCGGTTTCAATTCTTCGATGGTACGGGCGATGCGCATCAGCATACGCGCCGTCGGAACGGCGTGGCCGCCGCCTTTGACACCCAGGTTGATGTTGGGCGTGGGCAGCTTCAGCTCGCGGAAAAACCGCGCCGACATGTCGTCGTCGTAGTGTTGACCCGTGTGGACGATGACGTGCTGCAGGCGGCCCTCGCGCAGGGCCGTGTGAACGGGTGCCAGCTTGATGAACTGCGGCCGGGCACCGACGATGGAGAGAACCGGTCCGTTAACCGGAGACAAAGTCCTTTACCGCCTGCACGACGTATTCCTGTTCGTCAGGCGTCAACTCCGGGAAGATCGGCAGTGCGCAGACGCGGCCGACCGCCCGTTCGGACACGGGGAAGTCTCCTTCGTTGTATCCCAGATGCGCAAAGCAAGCTTGCCGGTGCAGGGGCACGGGATAGTACACTTCGTGGCCGACGTTGCGGCTGCGCAGGTGCTCGCGGAACTCGTCACGACGATCGAGTTCGATGGTGTACTGGTTGTAGATGTGGTAGCCTCGTCCGGCGTCGGTGGGGCGGCGCACGGGAACGTCGGCAAGCAGCTCGTCGTATCGCGCGGCGTTGACGCGCCGGTGGCGGGACCAGGCATCCAGGTGCGGTAGCTTCACGAGCAGGGCTGCGGCATGGATAGTGTCCAGGCGACTGTTGTAGCCCACGAGCTGGTGGTAATACTTGGGTTTGGCGCCGTGCGCCTTGAGCTTGCGAATCAGTTCGTTCAGCTCGTCGTCGTCGGTGACGATCAAGCCACCGTCGCCCAGGCAGCCGAGATTCTTGGTCGGGAAGAAACTGAAACACCCCAGCTTGCCGATGGTGCCGGCCATGCGCTCACCGTAACTGGCCGAAAGGGCCTGGGCCGCGTCCTCGACCACCGGGATGCCGTGTGCGTCGGCCACCTTCAACAGCGGCGTCATGTCGGCGCACTGGCCGAACAGGTGGACGGGCATGATGGCGCGCGTCTTGTTGCTGATGACCGCCTCGATGCGTGCCGGATCCAG
>JAUVRN010000397.1 GCA_030597645.1 Candidatus Zixiibacteriota bacterium | reverse complement strand
TCCGCCAAAGTGTACTTCTCGTTTGGGGAGTGCAGGTTGTCGTCGTTCTGCCCAAAACCGATCAGCAGGGTGTCGAGTCCCAGCATGCTCTTGAACGTGGACACAACCGGGATCGTGCCGCCCTCACGTGTAAACACCGGCTGCTTACCGAAACCCAGGGTGATCGCCCTCGTGGCCGCGTCGACATAGGGCCCCTCGAACGGGACCACACATGGGAAGGCACCGTCGTAGCGTCGGACCGTCACGCGTACCCCGTCGGGCTGGATAGATTCGATGAACTTCTCGAATGCCGTGGCGATCTTGTCGGGATTCTGGTTGGGAACCAGGCGCATGCTCACCTTGGCGCCGGCCCATGCCGGCAGCACCGTCTTGGGTCCTTCACCCATGTAGCCGCCGAAGATCCCGTTGACCTCGAATGTGGGCCGTGCCCAGCGCCACGCGAGTACCGATTAGCCTGACTCGCCCCGGTGCATGGAAATATCCAGCGACTCGCGGTCGGCCTCTTCACTGAAGGGTACCTTGCCAAGGAGTTCGCGTTCCTCCTGGTCGATCTCGACTACGTCGTCGTAGAATCCCGGTATTTGGACCCGGCCGCGGTCGTCCTTGCACTGCGCGATCATTCGTGCGAGCATCTCGGCCGGATTGGCTACCGATCCGCCGTACGCGCCCGAATGCAGGTCGCGATTGGGCCCGTCCACACGCAATTCCAGGTATGCGAGCCCACGCAGTCCGTATGTGATCGCAGGCTCCCCCGGCCCCGCCATGGCGGAATCCGACACGATGACCACGTCCGCTTTGAGCAGGTCCTTGTTCTCTTCGATGAAATCATCCAGGTGTGCGCTGGCGATCTCTTCCTCGCCTTCAATCAGCAGCTTGACGTTGACGGGGAGCTTGCCGTTCTGCTTGAGATGCGCTTCGATGCCTTTGATGTGCGCGTACACCTGGCCCTTGTTGTCGGATGAGCCGCGCGCGTATAGCTTGCCCTCCTTGATCACGGGTTCGAACGGCGGGGACTCCCACAGTTCGAGTGGATCGGGCGGCTGCACATCATAGTGACCGTAAATCAATGCGGTCGGCCGACCCGGAGCGCCCAGCCACTCGGCATACACCAGCGGGTGACCCCCTGTAGGCATCTTGCGCGCCTCCAGCCCGATCCCCTGCAGATGATCGACGAGATAGTCGGCACAGCGCTCGATGTCGCCGGCGTACGCAGAGTCCGCGGAGATGGAAGGGAACTTGAGCAACTCCACCAGTTCGTCGATATAACGCTGCCTGTTGTTTTCGATATACGTATCCAGACTGGACATGCGAACATCACTCCCTGAATTGACGTGAACTCGCATAATACGGGCCCGACAGGGGCAGGGCAAGGACCGCTAGGCGAGGCGCCGGTAGACCAGGAGACTACCCGACTCGAAACGAATCCGGGCCCGTGTGCCTGTCAGCTCGTTGGATATTCCGTCGCGCCCGCCGAGTTCCAGGTCGAGTCCTTCGAGCGGATACCGGAGACCTTCGCTCCAGAGCCGGCGTGCGACCGGGGCGGGCACCAGGGATACGAAATCTCCGACCTGCCCTTCCAGTTCAACCTCGGGTGGCGACGCCAGGCGGGCCTCCCCGTGCGCGTCGTACAGCACGATGTCCGCGCGTGGCTTGTACCGTTTCATCATGCTGATCGCGTTGATCGTGTGGTCGATCCGGCCTCCGGTAGCGCACGCCAGTCCCAGTCGGTCGGCGCCCGTGGCCAAAGCCAGGAGCATCGCCTTCTCGAGATCGGTGGTGCTCTGGTCCGGGTTGTGGTGTCTGCGTCCGGCGGGCACCCACTGCAGTGATTCATCGCTGACCGAGTCAAAATCACCCGTGACCGCGGCGGACATCAGGTCCGCCCGGAGAAGCGTCTTCAGGCCCCCGTCGGCGGCTATGATTCGATCGTAGCCTTTCGCAATCGTCTGCAGGCGAGCGCGGCCGGGTGACTGGCCGCCGCCGACAATCAGAACGGACGTGGATTCTGCGTTCATCGTGGACCGTCGGGCGTTTCCCGGGCTCTGGCCATACGTGTCCCGAGCAGCCGATCTCCCAGCCAGATGCCGATCGACACGGCCAGTCCGATGTAAATTGCCGGTACCACCAGGGGAAACGCGCTCGGGGAGTATAGACGGCGCAACCACTCCCAGGCAAGAGACACACCACCGGCCGCCAGGATATTGAGGAGCGCAGCCCGGGGACGGAACCGGGCCTCCGGCCAGAATGAAGTCAGCACCGGCAGCAAAAGTGCCGGTGTGGCGACGGTTCCGAACACGTACCAGATATCGACCACGCTGCGAAACTGGATGGCCAGCAACACCGACAGCGCCGCCACCAGCGGCAGAGCCAGGCGGGCCGCACGCCACTCGGCGGCGTCGGCGGTGCGGCCGGTGCGACCGAGCACCACATCCCTGCCGGCGGTCACCGCCGCGATGAAGGTGAACGAATCGACGGTCGACATGATAACGGCCAGCAGCGCCGCCCAGAACAGCCCCCGCAATCCGACCGGCAGATAATCCGCAGCCAGCAGCGGAAACGACTGAACCGGATCGGCGAGACCCGGATAGGCGACGACGGCATAGAGACCGATGACCGTAGTGAGCAGATCGAACACCAGCCAGAATCCCACGGACACGAACAGGCCCCGACGGGCCGTCCGCTCGTCACGGGCGGCGTAGCAGCGCTGATAGAAGGTCGGTTCGATCAGGGTGGCGAGGGCGATGAAATACCACACCAGAATAGCCCAGATACTCTGCCCGCCGGTGGGCTGGCGGAGGTCCGGTGGCAACTGCGCCCAGATGTGCGCCGGGCTTCCAAGCTGGTACCAGACTGCGACGAGCAGGACGATGAAGCCGCCGTACATGAGCACGAATTGAAGGCGATCGGTGCGTACCACAGAATTGAACCCGCCCACATAGACGTATCCCACCGAGATCAGCGTGCCCACCACGATGCCCAGCCGCACGTCTACCCCGAAGATGATACTGGCCAGGACTCCGAGCATGAGCACATACCC
>JAUVRN010000113.1 GCA_030597645.1 Candidatus Zixiibacteriota bacterium | reverse complement strand
TCCTCTCGTACGCGTGACTCCGGTGGGCGCAGACAGCATCCAACTGAGTCAGGAGCGCCTGGCCAACTACGGCGTCGAGACGCTGCCCTTTGAGCCGTGGCACATCCCCGTGCGTCTGCGGTACAAGCGTGGCGGCGAGATTCACACGCAGACGGTGATGCTGACGGAGCTCGAGGCCACGGTTTACCTGGACGGCACGGGGGATCTGGAGTGGATCATGCCACACGGTGACGCGCGTGGCTACTACCACTGGCTGATGCCCGGCGAGATGATGGTCGTGGCCGCCCAACACGCAAGCGTTGACATGACGCCACGCGAACGCGTGGGTTATCTGGGCAATCTCACGGCTCTGCTGGACGCAGGCGAAATCACGGGCGACAAGTATCTCGACGCCATAAACCAGTTTTCCACTGATCCGCACCCGCAGGTGACCTCGGCGGTCATCTCCGCCCTGGCCAACGTCGAAGGCGCATTCGTGCAAGAGGAATCCGAAGATGATTTCGCCGTCTACGTGCGCCGTACCCTCGGACCCGCCATCGACCGCATCGGCGTCGTTGCGCAGGAGGGCGAAGCCGAGACCGCCAGTCTCTTGAGGCCGCGTCTCATCGGCTGGCTGGCCGACGAGGGGCACGACCCGGAGACCAGGCAGTATGCAGAGACCATCTTCGAGGGGTTCATGGCGGATCCGGCATCGGTCGATCCGGGACTGATCGGCGTGTCGATACCGCTGGCGTGCATGTACGGCGACCGCGAGCTGTATGACGAGTGCCGTCGCCGTTTTGAGGCTTCTGAGGCCAATGCTGAACGAGGCCGTTATCTCCGCGCTATGGCCAGCTTCCGCGATCGCAGCATCCAGGAAGACAACCTCCGTTATGTTCTGGAAGGACCGCTGCGTCCACAGGAGTTCTACACGATCCCGGGGAGCATCGCGGGGATCGACGAAGAACACCAGGACTGGGTGTTCGAGTGGCTAATGGAAGAGTACGACGCGGTCGTAGCGGTCATTCCTCCCCAGTACAAGGCCTATCTGCCGTTCTTCGCCAGCGGCTGTTCGCGGGAGCGCTTCGAGGTGGCCCGAGTGTTCTTCGGCCAGCCTGAGCACTCGGCGCCCGGCCTGGACCTGCGCCTGGCGCGCCTCGAGGATTCCGTCAACGACTGTGCCACGCTGCGCGAGCGCGAGGGTGAGGTCGTAGTCCTCTATCTGAGGGAATTCGCCTCCACGGCTCAGTAGGGGGCACATGCCGGGGGCGCTGAGCAGCGTCCTTCCGGCTGGGGCTTCTCCCTCGCAGGCGCTCCTTTCCGTGTGCCGCCCGCTGGTCTGCACCGCACATCCAGCCCGCGCTAACGCATCGGGTCCTCCCGACGTCCTTTCCGTTAGGCACACACGAGCCTGCCGTCCGGTTCTTCGGACTCAGATGAAAGGAAGACGCGGCATGTGTCGACGAAGACGCGGCATGTATCGACATCGAATGGCGACGACTCGGGTCATCTCCATGGCCGCCCATCTGAATTGAACCATTCGGACGATGCAGGGACGACTGGGACGCTCTCCGGGCACGGTATGGCGCCATACCCGGTAACACACGCCATTGACCGGGCGGCGGAGCGGTCGCAGTCTTGGACCATGGCGCAGCCGACGGCGACTCCCGACGACTCGGACGCACAACTGGTAGCGGCTGCACAGCGAGGCGATCACGCTGCGTTCACCGCTCTGCACGATCGGTATGCGCGGGTCGTGCACGGCGTGTTGCTCTCACGTGTTCCACCCGGCGAAGTGGACGACCTGCTGCAGGATGTTTTTGTGCGTGCCTGGGAAAAGGTGGCGAATGTCCGTGACGGCAACGCGTTCCCGGGCTGGCTGGCACAGGTCGCCCGCAATCGGGCCTCTGACTTTCATCGTGCGCGCCGCGACACCGTGCGTATGGAGGGTCACGAGCTTGCCGACCCGAGGTCGGGGCATGACTCCGAAGCCGTTCGAGTGCTCTCGCTGCTGCGCACGCTTCCCGAGGCGTACAGGGAGACGCTGACCTTGAGACTCGTAGAGGGGTTGACTGGACCGGAGATTGCCGAGCAGACCGGCCTGACCCCGGGGTCGGTGCGTGTGAATCTCCATCGCGGCATGAAGCTGCTCAAAGACAAACTCGGATGGAACAGATGACACACGACGATTACCTGTGGGATGGTTCCGGACGCCCCGATCCGGATGTGCAGCGACTGGAACGGCTGCTGGCGTCTCATCGATACCGCCCCGCTCGCTCGAAGCGCATCGGCGTGCCACTGCGCCTGGTCGCCGGGCTGGCTGCAGCGGCTGTCCTGTTGCTGGTCTGGCAATATGCTCTGAGGCCGGAGATGCAGGAGGTGCCATCCGGCTGGCGCGTGGAGACGCTGACGGGCGCACCGTGCCTCGGGGCCACCGCCATCCGTCAGGCGGCAGACGCTTCGGAAGGCGAGTGGCTGGTGACGGATGACACGTCCGCGGCCGTGATCTGGGTGAGCGACATCGGGAGAGTTCGTGTGGCTCCCAACAGTCGCCTGCAGATCGTCGCCACAGACTCCACAAATCATCGAATGAAGCTGGAACGGGGAACCCTGCACGTGTCCATCTGGGCACCGCCGCGCCTCTTCTTCGTAGAAACGCCTGCCGCGGTGGCGGTGGACCTTGGATGCATATACACGATCACCGTGGACCGGGACGGTAACGGCACGCTCTGCGTCGAATCGGGCTGGGTCGGTCTCGAGTGGGACGGCCGGGAATCCCTGGTACCAGAGGGTGCCCTGTGCGACATCCGCGAGGGAGCGGGCCCGGGAACACCCTACCTGGCCGGGGCGTCACTGGATTACCTCGACTACCTCGAGCGCTACGATCTCGATCCGGGGACTGGGGAATACCTGGACCGGCTCATTCATGAAGCCGACGTATGCGATGTGTTCTCACTGGTGTACCTGTTGCCCCGTGTGCCATCCGAAGCGCGCAGTCGGATATTCGATCGCGTGTCGAGCTTTGTGCCGCCGTGGCCGGGGATCACTCGGGACGGCATCGCAGATCTCAACCTGGCGATGGTCGAGGAATGGCAGGATCAGTTCGCCTGCTTCGAGCTCGAACCGTGCCGGGCCACCTGCGATGCGGTGCTGCCGAAGGTGCATGCGCCTGCGGAACCTCTGTAAACCATTGCGTTCCTTGCGATCCGTCCGGATGCATGATGCTCCACGTGAAGCCTGCCGGTTTGATTCAGAAGAGCCCGGGCGGCAGAGGCGGCGTCAGCGCATCGCAGATCCAGACGACAGGGGGTGAAGCGGTCAGAATGACGAGTCTTCGAGGAGGTCCAGGACGGCCTGACGCAGCGCGTCCTCACGCGCGGCGACCGGCACGCGGTTGATGGTGACGGCCGGATAGCGGTGGAGGCCCCGGTTGGACGCATGCTCCCGGTCCTTCATGATCTGGGGGTCGACGTCCACCTCGGCCAGACAGGCGCGGGCCTGTTCGACATCGACGCCCACACGGGACGCCACGGCCAGTAGTGTTTCGGTGTCCCACGAGACCGTATGGTTGATCAGGGCCAGCTGCATGGCTGTGTACAGTCCCTGCCGGCGCGCACACTCCACCAGCTTGACGGCACTCCGCGCCGAGCGGGTTCTTCCCGGCGTACGCAATACGACGCGGTCGATCTCGTAGGCACGGGCCACGCGTTGTACCTGCTCCCACGTGGTCGCGAGGCCACGGTCCGTGTAATCGGCGAACACATCGATGATAATGCCCGACCTGATCGACAACAGTATCTGGGCGTGTGAGCGTCCCGCCTTGAGACCGTCGATCATGCGCGCGACTTCTGCTGTGCCGACGGCACAGCCAAAACACGCACGGGTCTGCGAGCTTCCGGGCAGATAGTTGCCGCATCCGCACGGACAGAGATTTTCGTCGACCACCTTCCGCACAAACGCCGAGTCGTCCGCGGTGAGCTGCCTGGCGGATGGCTTTTCTGCGGCGACTACCGGGGGTACGGGATCGCTCCCGATCCCGTATCCGAGCATCAGGACGGCCAGGCCCACGAGGAGCGCTCGGGTTGGTTTGTGCTTCAAGCGGAATATCCCTGGGTGCGCGTTCATGCTACCGGATTCTCGCGTCAGCCTATCGACCGGCGGAATGGATACAGGTCCGCTCGGAACACGCCGGCTTGAACCGCGGGATCGGACGTCAGAATCCGACGTGCTTCGTCTTCGTCGGTCGTGTCCAGCAACGCAATGCCGAACTCGCCGTCTTCGGTGCGCCCGGCCAGTAGCACCCGCCCTTTCGCGTGCAGGTCACTCAGGTACGCGGCATGCTTGTTCACCACAGCCTGTTCCGCTGCGGTGGCGTCCCAGGCAAATCCTTTGCGCGGCGGCAGGTATTGAATCAGGTACGTCATGCTGCATTCCTATACGTGGCCACGGTGGCTACGGTTCCGGCCCGGACGAATACACTTGTCCGGTTGGCGGCGATAGTTTGTTTCAAGTCGTTCCCTGATCACGAATAGCTCAAGCCGAAGGATTGCCGCAATGAGAAACCTGCGCCCTCTTCGATTCGCGCTCGCCATTACACTGGCGCTCTCCGTACTGCTGGTCAACCACGCCGGTGCCGATCCGGTTCCGGTCGGTTTCTTTGGTCGTGGCGAGTCGCCGCTGGTCGATCTCGGATCCGTGGATCGTGCCATCACTCCTCCCGACGAGTTCCTCGGGTTCCCGCTGGGTGAGCGACCCGCACGACACGCCCAGGTCGTCGCCTATCTCGAACACCTGGCTTCCCAGTCGCCGCGGATTCAGGTGTCGCCGATGGGGGCCACCTACGAAGGGCGAGCGCTCGTTTACGCCGTCATCAGCAGTCCCGACCATATGCGGCGGCTGGATGAGATTCGATCCGATGTTCTGCGGATCGCGGATCCGCGGCAACTGCCGAAGTCCGACCTCGATGCCGTCGTGGAGCGTACGCCGGCTGTGGTCTGGCTGGCTTACTCCATCCACGGGGACGAGATTTCGGGTGTCGACGCGGGCATCGGTGTGGCCTACCGCCTGGTGGCGGGCACCGACACCCTCACCGAGCGGCTGCTGCGAGATCTCATCATCATCATCGATCCCATAGAGAATCCGGACGGCCGGGAGCGCTACCTGGCCCAGATGGAGTCGTTTGCATCGGCCGTGCCGTCGACGGACGGTCAGAGCCTGCAGAAGGAGGGGTTCTGGCCCTGGGGACGCGGCAATCACTATCTCTTTGACATGAACCGAGACTGGTTCGCCCAGGAGTTGATCGAGAGCCAGGCGCGGATCGCCGCGATTGTGCCCTGGCAGCCACACGTGTTCGTAGACGCGCACGAAATGGGGCGTTACAACACGTATCTGTTTTCACCACCGCGGGCTCCCTTCACGCCTCAGTTGAGTATGCGCATGCGCGAGTGGTGGGACACATTCGCCGGTGATCAGGGGCGCGCATTCGATCGCCACGGCTGGGCGTACTACACGAGGGAGTGGAACGAAGAGTGGTATCCGGGCTACGGTTCGTCGTGGCCGCTCTTTCAGGGTGCCGTGGGTATCCTCTACGAGCAGGCCGGCGTGTCCGGATCGCGCGTAGCACGGCACGACGGCACCGTGCTCACGTACTCGGAAAGTGTGGCACATCAGTACGTCAGTTCGATCGCCAATCTCGAGACCGCGTCGTCGCACCGCGAGGCACTGCTGCGGGAGTACTATGCCTATCGAGAGAGAGCGGTCGAGGAGTTTGGGGGCGGACCCGCGAAGGCCTTCGTCATCCGGCCCGACGCCAATCGCGATCGCCTCGATCACCTGGCCGTGACACTGCAACGACAGGGCGTGGAGGTGTACGTCGCCGGCGCAGACTTCAGCATGTCGGCCGAGAATTACTATCACGATCCGGAGGCCACGGAAGACTTCCCGGCCGGCTCGATGATCATCCCTGCCGATCAACCCACGGGCTTCCTCATCCAGGCGATACTCGACTTCGACCTGCGGATGTCCGACAGCGTGCTCGCCATGGAGCGCCGGGAGCTGTCGAAACACCGCGACAGCAAGCTGTACGAGGTGACCAGCTGGTCGATGCTTCAGGCCTACGGACTCGATGCGTACCGCACCCGATCCGCGCCGGGCGTCGATCGCTCGCCCTGGACCGTGGCATCTCCCGAGGGTTCGTTGTCCGGTCACCAGCCCCTTCAGGGATTCGCGTTCTCGGTGGAGTCCGATCGTCACCTGCGGGCGATGGCCATGCTCTTTGCCCGCGGCATTACGATGTACGCGGCGCGCAAGGATCTCGACGTGGAGGGCAGGTACCTCCGCCGGGGCGCGATCTTTATTCCACGGCGCGCCAACCCGGCCGACTACGAGGAGACGCTGGCCGAAGTGGCCCGGGCCACCGGTGTCAGCATGTTGGCGATCAGCAGCGGCAAGGGTGTCGTGGGACCCGATCTCGGCGGCGGCGAACTGGGCCTGCTGCGACAGCCGCACGTGGCCATCGTGGCCGCGGGACCGACGTCGTTCACGAGCATGGGCGCGCTGTGGCATCTGCTCGATCAGAAACTCGGCGTACCGTCCTCCCTCATCGACATCACGCGACTGGGCCGGACCGATCTGTCCGTGTACAGCTTGTTGTTGCTGGCCGACTCCTGGGGCTCGTACTCCGGCGT
>JAUVRN010000184.1 GCA_030597645.1 Candidatus Zixiibacteriota bacterium | reverse complement strand
GGAGCGTACTCTCGGCATGCCGGTCAAACTCGGGTACCCGCGTGGGGTCGGTGGCCTGACGGACCTCATCGCGAGCCCGGCCTTTGCGACCGCCGTGGGGCTGGTACGGCAGGCCGGTATCGACACGAGACTGGTACCCGGTCCGCAGTCGTTCTGGACCGGCATCAAGGATCACCTGCAGGAAATACTCAAGGAATACATGTAAACGTGCAGAGCCATAAAGGAGAGCGACATGGAATTTGAATTGGTGCCCGGGCACGAAATGAGGGCGCGGATCAAGGTCGTCGGTGTGGGTGGGGCCGGTGGCAACGCGGTCAGTCGCATGATCGACGCGGGCCTCACCGGTGTCGACTTCATCAGTCTCAGTACCGACGCTCAGGTACTCGAGACCACGCTGGCTGCCACCAAGGTGCAAATCGGCGTGCGCACCACCAAGGGACTGGGTGCGGGGGCCGATCCGAAGCTGGGCCGAAAGGCGGTGGAGGAGGACCGCGATCAGGTCGCGGAAGTCCTCAAGGGTGCCGACATGATCTTTGTCACGGCCGGGATGGGTGGTGGCACGGGCACGGGCGCGGCGCCGATCGTGGCGGAGATCGCCCGGAAGCAGGGCGCGCTCACGGTGGGCATCGTGACCAAGCCGTTCGACTTTGAGGGCCGCAAGCGCAGCGAACGTGCCGACTGGGGTATCGAGGAGCTCAGGGCGCGCACGGATACGCTGATCTGCATACCCAACCAACGGCTTCTGTCTATCGTCGACCGCAACACCAAGCTCACCGAGGCGTTTCGTATCGCCGACGACGTACTCCGACAGGCCACGCAGGGTATCTCCGATCTGATTACCGTGCCGGGCCTGATCAACTGCGACTTCGCCGACGTGCGCACCGTCATGGCGGAGATGGGCGACGCGATCATGGGCACGGGTGTGGGGCGCGGCGAAGCCATGGGCGTAGATGCGGCCCAGGGTGCGATCAACAGTCCGCTGCTGGAGAACATATGCATCACCGGTGCGCGGGGTGTGCTGGTCAATGTTACAGGCGGCCACGACATGACGCTGCACGAGGTCAATGCGGCTACCTCGGTGGTGTACAACGCGGCCGGCAGCGACGCCAATATCATTTTTGGTGCGGTCATCGACCCGTCACTCAAGGAGGAGATGCGCGTCACGGTCATCGCCACCGGCTTCGGCAAGCAGCCCGAATACGTGATGGACGACTGGCAGGAAGGGGAAGGCAGCGATCTGTTCACGGCGTCACGCCCCGGCGGAGGCGCCATCGATTCGGACCGTCGCCACCCCGTGCTGGCCACCGCGGACGGCGACGACAACGGAACCGGCTGCGCCCCGAACGACGACCTGGAGATCCCTGCTTTTATCCGCAAGCAGAACGGTCAGCTCTGAGCTCGATTGGATCGCCATTCGCGAGGGGACACGCCAGCGCGTGCGGTCCGGCGAGGCCGCGTCGTGTTCCGTCGTAACATCTTGTCAGCTCAAGACTGGGAACGCCGCCGCAGGCGGCGGGAGCAAGGATGCTCAAGGGGGGTCGCGCCCGGCGCGGCTCCCTATGTATTGCTGTGGAAGAAGTCTGCGGTTTTACGCAGGCCGTCGGACAGGCTCACCTGTGGCGCGAATCCCAGGTCCTGCCGGGCGCGGGTGATGTCGGCCGATGAATGGACGATGTCGCCCGGGCGTGGGGGATCCAGCTGCGGCTCCATGTACAGACCTGTTCCCTCGCGCACAAAGTCGAGCAACTCCAGCAACGTGGCCGGCTCTCCACGAGCTACGTTGAACGTCCCGCCCGCGGCGCCCGGCACTTCGGCGGCTTTGAGATTGGCTTGCACCACGTCGTCGATGTACAGGAAGTCACGGGTCTGGCTACCGTCTCCGAAGATGATGGGCGCTTTCCCGGCGACCAGCCGGTCGATGAACTTGGGCACCACGGCTGCGTAGTCGCCGTTGGGGTCCTGTCGGGGACCGAACACGTTGAAGTAGCGCAGCACCACCGTTTCCAGCGGCCAGAGTCTGTGCGCCATCGTCACGGATGCCTCGGCCGCCGCCTTGTCCGCTCCGTAGGGCGAGATCGGCGTGGGCCGCATGTCTTCGTGCTTGGGCAGTTGTGGATCGTCGCCGTACACGGCGGCGGATGACGCAAAGACCAGGCGTCGTACGCCCGCGTCGCGAGCCGCCAGCAGTACGTTCAGCGTACCCTGGTGATTGATGTGCAGGCTTCGCCCGGGGTGGAGGATCGACTCCTGCACCGACACGAGTGCCGCGTGATGAAACACCAGATCGCAGCCCTCACTGGCGCGGCGGCAGTCGTCGGTCGAGGTGATGTCCCCGCGTACGAAATCCGCCTGCGGGCAGGCTTCGAGGTTGGATTCGCGACCCGTGCTGAGATTGTCGAGAATGCGCACATCCGCCCCTCGGCCCGCGAGCGCCGCAGCGATGTGTGAGCCGATGAAGCCGGCACCGCCGGTAACCAGTGCCTTCACGCGCGCGTCTTGAGATAGCGCGCCCGGTGGCGCGTCATCTCCTGCTGGGCCGCCATGAAGTCGTCGGGTCGGCCGATATCGAGCCATCGACCGCGAAACGGATAGGCTGCCACGGGTTGATCGGATGCCAGCAGCGACTCCACCAGGTCGGGAAAGTCGAACGAGCCCCGGGCGGGGATGTGTCTGAGCACGGACGGCTGGAAGACGTACACGCCCATGCTCACGCGATACGAAAGCTGCGGTTTCTCCAGGTAGCCGCGGATCCACCCGGCCGCGTCGGACTCGATCACCCCGAAGTCCACGTCCACCTTGCGGCGATAGGTGGCTATCGTGGCCACCGCCTTGCATTTCTTGTGGTGCCTGACCAGGCTGCGAAAGTCCAGGTCGGTGAGTATGTCGCCATTGAGCACGAGGAACGTGTCCCGCAGTCCGCGGATGTTTCTCAGTGGCGCGGCCGTGCCCAGCGGGCGCATTTCCCGCGCGTAGTCGATGCGCAGGCCCTTGACCACGCCGTTGCTGAGGATCTGCGGAAACATGTCCGCCATGTGACCCACGGCCAGCGTGGCCCGGGTGACCCCGGCGCGCTTGAGCTGGCGCAGCACCACCGTGAGAATGGGCTCGTCGCCTACGGGCAGAAGCGGCTTGGGCGGGACCGACGTGTAGGGCCACAGGCGCGTACCCTTGCCGCCGGCCAGGATGACGGCTCTCAAAGCTGCATCTCCCGTACCCAGCGTGACGTGGCCTGCTGCTCGAGCCACTCGGCCGTGTAGCCGAGTCCCTCTTCGAGGGTCACCTGCGGTGACCAGTGCAGGCGCTCGCCTGCCTGGCTGGAGTCCGCGCAGAGTCGCTCGACCTCGCTGGCCCCGGGACGGACGCGCTCGTCGTCGGTCTCGATGCGGCAGGCCACACCGACGAGTGTACAGACCTTTTCCGCCAGCTCACCGATCGCGATCTCCCGGCCCGAACCGAGATTGAATTCGCTGCCGGATATGCCCGGTGTGCGCCCGCAGGCCACCAGGCCCGCGACCGTATCGGTTACATAGTTGAGATCCCGGGTGGGCTTGGTGTTGCCGAGGTGCAGCGGTTCGCCGCTTTGCGCCTGCGGGATCACGGTCGGTACGATGGCGCGCAGGGATTGCCGGGGTCCGTAGGTGTTGAATGGCCGCGCGATCACGGCGGGTACGTCGAAACTGCGATGGTATGAATGAACCAGGGCGTCCGCGGCGATCTTGGACGCGGCGTAGGGCGACTGGGCCACGCGCGGGTGCTTTTCGTCGATGGGCACGTACTGGGCCGTTCCATAGACCTCGCTGGTCGAAACGAATACCGCTCTGCGTACACCCTGGCGGCGGACCGCCTCCAGCACGTTCAGGGTACCGCCCACGTTAACGGCCACGAACTCACCCGGATGCTGGTACGAATAGGGAATGGCGATGAGCGCCCCGAGGTGGAACACGTGGGAGCAATCCACCGCCGCAAGGCGCACGGCTTCAGCGTCCCGGAGGTCTCCGAAGACGATATCCAGGGCATCGCGATTGGGCATCTGTACCCGGTCCAGCCAGCCCGCCTGGCCCGTCGAGGTGTAGCGCACGAAGGCGCGCACCGGTATGCCGTCACCCAGCAGGCGCTCGACCGTGTGTGACCCGATGAAGCCACCGGCGCCGGTGACCAGTGCTCTGGTGATTTCAGGCTCGTGTGACATGACTGTTTACATAATCGGCAACTTGGCCGGTGACGTTCAGACCCGGCATCGATATTGTTAGAGATCGGGCTTCCCGGGGTCAACGTGTCAGCGTCGACGCCCACAAGAAAGGGCGCCTGCGGGGCGCCCCGGAATGGGTGGCGTGGGCCGATTTACTCGTCGTCCGAGCCGGCCTCCGCGTCCTCCACGGCCCGTTCAACGGCCTGATCGAGTGCGTTCCTGTCCCCGGCCATCTCCTGCTGGGACTGTTCGGCGGCATCGACGGCCTCCTCGGTCTCCTTCACGACACGCGCCACATCGACCACGGTGTCGTTCAGATCGAGTCGCACCAGGCGTACGCCCTGCGTGTTTCGTCCGATGACCGAGATCGAACCGACCGACTGGCGATTGACCACGCCCTGCGCGGTCACCAGCATCAGCTCGTCGGAATCGAGGACTTCCTTGATGGCCACCACCTTGCCATTGCGATCAGTGGTCTTGATGTGGATGACACCCCTGGCGCCACGCTTGGTGAGACGGTACTCGTTGATGGGTGTACGCTTGCCGTAGCCGTTTTCCGTGACCGAAAGGATAGTGGAGGCTCGCTTGATGGCCACCATGCCGATCACGACATCACCTTTGCCCAGGCTGACACCGCGTACGCCGTAGGCCGTACGCCCCATGGGTCGCACGTCGCTTTCGTGGAAATGTACGGCAAATCCGTTGCGTGTGGCCAGCAGCAGGTAATCGTCGCCCGACGTGATCGCGGCCTCGATCACCTCGTCGTCACCGGGGATCTGCATGGCGATG
>JAUVRN010000065.1 GCA_030597645.1 Candidatus Zixiibacteriota bacterium | reverse complement strand
GATGGCTTCGGATGCCTCCTGCAATGATGCTACTTCGCTAACCAGATACTTCGATATTGTAGCGGGGGAGGTCCCGATCGTACCGACGCTGCTGAGTCCACCGGATTTGGCGGTGACCAACGACGACATGCCGACGTTCGACTGGAGTGTGACGGCCGGACCCGGTGGCACCTATACACTCGAGTACGCGTTGGACGCCGGCTTTACGACCGGTGTCCAGACCTTCTCGGGTCTGACCGACACGACGTTCACCGTGGGTAGCGCCTTGACGGAAGCCACGTACTACTGGCACGTGCAGGCGTTTAGCTTGGGCGGGGACTCGAGCGGCTATCAAACGGCGCCGTTCTCGGTGACCGTCGATGTCACCGCGCCGGACGTGCCGACCTTGATCAGCCCCCTCGATGCGGCATTCATCAACGATGACACGCCGACGTTCGACTGGAGCATTACGGCCGGTGCAGGCGGTACGTACACGCTGGAGTATGCCGAGGACGCGAGCTTCACGACCGGGGTCCAGACCATTACAGGTCTGACGGATACCATGTACACGGTCCCGGGCGGGCAGGCTTTGACGGATGACACGTATTACTGGCACGTGGAGGCCTTCGATGCGGCGACCAACGCGAGCGGGTATCAGGCGACGCCATTCTCGTTCACGGTGGACGCGGGTGCTCCGGAGGTGCCGACGTTGAGTAATCATCTCGATGCGGCGCTCATCACCGATGACACGCCGACGTTCGACTGGAGTGCAACAGCCGGTGTAGGCGGTACGTACACGCTGGAGTACGCGCTGGATGCGAGCTTCACGACCGGAGTCCAGACCGTCACGGGTGTGACGGATACGTCGTACACGGTATCCGGTGGGCAGGCGCTTGCGGACGACACGTACTACTGGCATGTGGAGGCGATCGACGAAGCCACCAACGGGAGCGGGTACCAGACTGTACCCTTCTCATTCATGGTTGATACCGAGGCTCCAGATGTCCCGGTGCTGATCAATCCGCCTGATCTGGCCACCATCCCCGACAACACGCCGATGTTCGAATGGTCGCCCACGGCGGGTAGCGGCGGCACCTTCACGCTCGAGTATGCTACCGATTCGCTCTTCCTGTTTGTGGTAACGGTGTCCGGACTCACGGATAGCTTCTACCAGGTTCCGGCGCCCCTGGCGGCCTGGGACTTCTACTGGCATGTGGAGGCTTTCGATGAGGCGGGCAACGGTAGCGGCTATCAGGACCGCTTCTTCATGTTCTGGGTTGGCGGCGCAGAGCCGGACGTGCCGGTGCTGGTCTCGCCACCGCATGCGTCGTACACCTGCGATCTGACGCCGGTATTCAGTTGGATGAGTTCGCCCCCCGCGCTCACAGGCCAGGGCGAAAGGGGAGGCGACCTGATTCAATTGGGCGCGGCGTATGCGACGACCTATACGCTGCAGTATGGTCCCGACCCCTCCTTTGTGCAGACCACGACCGTGGAGGGTATCGCCGATACCCAGTACCCGGTGCCGGATGGAAATCCGCTCGGCGACACGATCTGCTACTGGCAGGTGGAGGCGGTCGACGGCCAGACTCACAGCGGCTATCAGGATGTACCGTTCATGGTGACCCTGTTTGAGGTTGGGGTCCAGAACCTTGACCGGGTAGTCAACTCCGCGGACATCATCTACCTGGTCAACTACATCTTCAAAGGTGGTCCGGAACCGTTGCCCTGCGAGGCCGCGGCGGATGTAAACTGTGATCGGCAGACCACATCCGCAGACATCATCTTTATGGTGAACTACATCTTCAAGGGTGGTGAGCCGCCGTGCGATCTCGGGGAGATGATTACCAGCGGGGCATGGACCTGTCCGTGAGCAGGTGCCAGGATCACTATCCGAATTCGGGGTAGGTACAGGGGCGGGAGTCATCCCGCCCCTTGCTGTTGGTGGCTACGGTGGCGACACCGCGCATACATCACACGGCTCAGGGCCGCCTTTGAATACGAAGTTTACCGTGTAGATGATATCCGCGGAAGCGATCACACCGTTGCAGTTGACATCGCCCGCCACCTCCACGGGCAGCGGCAGGGGGCCACCTCTAAAGACGTAGTTGACCAGGTAGATAATGTCGCTGGACGTGTGGACACTATCGACGTTGACATCCCCCGTCAGGATTGCCACGTCACCTGGCGTGACATACGCCGGGCACGCATCGCACACGTTTCCCCAACCGTCTCCATCGCTATCGATCTGATCTGTGTTGCCCGTATCGGGACAGTTGTCGTCCGCATCGCACACGTCGTCGGCATCGCCATCCGGACACGCACAGGGGCCGTAGTCCGACAAGTCGCTCTCCACAAATCCGGCAGGGAGACCATGGCCGGATGACAGACCGACGACGCCGTCCGCCGCATCGACCAACAAATGCGTGATGGTAATCCGCCCATCAAAGTACATCTCAGCCTGGAAGCTGTTGGCATCGCCGGTGTTGAGCTCGGGAACGTCTTCATACGTGATGACCAGCCTGTCCGCCAACTGCTTGTGTGAGATGGTCCCTCCCGACGAGGGATCCAGCTCATCGAACAGCAGGGATACACGAGGCCATGGGCCGAAGTGGTCAGCGAGCGACTCGGAGTAGTCCGCGTCGCCGGCCCCGAAGGTCACGTAGCCGTTGGAACCGACGAAGCATGAGCCGTACGACTCACCGTAGAGCAAGACCGCCTCACCGCCCGTAATCAACACTTCCTGGAAATCGTCATCGGTGAGTGCGAGCGTGGTGCCACCGGCCGGATCGGTGGGAAATACGGCCGTCGCCTCGTTACAGACCCCGTAGTAATCGCCCGTACTGTCCGGCGTGAACGTGATGGTCTGGTGGTCCAGATCGCCGTCGCCGGCGTCGAACTGTTCGGTCAGATAGTCGGGTTGTTCGAGCGTTGCAAAGGAAAAGCATGAGCCACCGTTGTCATCGGCCGTCATATTGGCCGCACCGTCGACCGCTTCGACCGAGAAATAGTAGGTGGTCTGTGGCATCAAGCCGGACAGCAGGATCAGGTGTGCGGTGTTCCCTGCCAGACCGGCTGTGCTCTGTGACCACGTCCCGCAGTCGACACCAAACCGCACCGTCCCGGTGGCGGGCTCGTCCGTGTCGAAGGCGATCCACACCTGCGTCCCGACTATATCCTGCACGTGAACGCCCGATATGACCGGCACGATGCAATCGACCTCCGCGGTGTCGGAGACCGTGGCGGGTGAGCCGGTGCCGTCATCCGCATCCTGGTACGTTGCGGTAATGATCTCACCATTCGCCACCTCGAGCGCTCCGTTGCCGCCGGTAGGTATCCCCTCTGAAACCGGAATGTGGCCGAGGAACATTCCTGCAACCGATGGCGTCTCGACCAAGAGCGCACTCTCAACATCACCGCTGGAGGTTGTCAGCTGCACACTCTGGGGGCCGGTTCCGGCAAGATCGATGTCGCGCAGATCAAACCACGCGGTGTCGGCGCACCCATACGCGCTCTGAACCACATCGATCGTTCCTGCACGAAAGATCAGTGGCGGCACCGACGCGGCGAAGCCGGTCGACTTGCTGACTTCTTCGAACTCAAGACCCGAGCCGGGATTGCCGGTGTCGGGGATCATGTAGGACCGGTAGCAGCTGTCGTCCAGGACGAAATCAGGTGCACCGCGTACGAGTATTCCTTCCACGGTGTACGTATTCAGATTGAACACCGGAGAGCCGGAATTGCCGCCGAAGGCATCGAGGTTGGCCTGAAACCAGGGGATGGAACCATTGGCATTCTTGACGACTGCTCCACCCGCCTCCTTCAAGGGGAGGTGGATGCCATGTCCGATTACGGAGAGCGGTTCGCCGTCGGCAACGACCCCGTCCCGACGAATGGGAACGGGGGTGCGGCCTATCACGGCGCGATCGAGCTGTACAATGCTGTGGTCATAATCGCCCTCGTCAACTTGATCGACGATGCCGCTGCAGAAGTAGACCGCTTCAGCGGGTACCATCATGGGTGCGGCGGCCGCCGAATCGGATTTCCACCACCCGAAGACAAAAGCCGTGGAACCGCAATTGAATAGATCCACGCAGTGCCCTGCGGTTGCCACAAGGTCGTCGCCCACCAGAAAACCGGTGCAGAAACCTACCGTCAACTGGCCGTAGAACTGTTCGTCGGCGCAGATATCCGCCGTCCAGGGCGTAGCCGCGAGCAGGTATGTTCCGTCACCGTTGTCGGTAAGCTCGCTCAGGTGAGTGATTACGCAGACGGCCCCGGCCGCTTGCGCCAGTTTCTGATCGGCAATCTGGTAGTATTCCTTGCGGTCGTCCGCTCCGTAGATGACCGCCGCTTCAGAGCCTGGGTACGTCCGGGACGTACCTCGCGTTTGGGCGTAGACGGAGTCTACCCGGGCACGCTGCGCAGCCGGCGACTGCCGGTTTGCCGGTTGTTGAAGTGGGCGCGAATCCCGGGATGTCCTCTCGGGATCGTGCTCGGTGGCACGGGGTGTGGAGAGGCCGAAGGCGGACCCGGCGATCAGGACGATGAGGCTGCGGGTCACCTGACGAGCAGCCATTCTGAATCGCATGGGGTTCCCTCTACTATCTGCGGCTGGCCTAGCTTAGCGGAGTGTGCGCGGCGGTAGTCCTTCATGCACAGAATAGGCCGCAAACGCGCACCCACCAAGGAGATTCTGACGCAGCCCGGCTTTGGGAAATGCAGAAGAACTGTAGCCAAGCTCAGGTCACGCGTGTCACCCGATCACTTCGGTGACGCCAATACCCGAGAGCGCTCAGATTACCCACAGATAGTGATCCATGGAGACACATCCACCCCTTCCGGGGTGATGCTACTTACTCTTAAGCAGATCTTTGAGCCGCGTTTTGGGGATGCCCAGTTCCTGGTATTCACGCTGGGTCTTGTCGGGGGCTTGCCGGATGATGGCCGCAAACACCCTCTGCATGAATGCGTCTTTGTCGGCGATGGCACCCGTGAGCATGGCAAAGGCTACCTGATCGGCCAGATCAGCATCGGTGCGACCGTGGGCCACTGTGGTCGACGTGCCGCCTGTATCCCAGGGTATGTCCGCCGTCCTGTACAGCGGTGCCTGGGGAGTGCGCCTGTCTTCGTCGAGCACACGCGCCAGTGCCTGACTGTGTTCCTGCCCTAGCTGTGCACAGCATTCCTGCCCATCGAAGTGCGGATCGCTCCACCGGATCCGGGGGTATTCCCAGCGGCCCGCTTTGCCGGGCGTAGCGCGCGAAACGTCACGCCAGGCGAGTGCCTTCTGCGAATTCTGAAGCACACGCAAGACTCTGATGAAGTCCCAGTGAACGCGATTCCGAAAGAACCGCTCACCTGCTGTGGCCGTGAGACCCGTGGTGCCACCCCGCCCTTCGGCGTGGCTGGACATAGAGTCGGAGTCGTCGAAAAAACTAAACTCAGGGTCGAGACGTATGGTCCGATCCTCGAACATGCCGGACTCGACGAGGAATTCGGCGAAGTGTCTGACCTGGCCGGCATTCCCCGGCCATTCGTATCCGACGACAAAAAAGTACAGCAGCAGATCAATCAACTCCGGCGCCGCCTGGCCCGCACCGCCCAAGGCCTCTTCGATGAAGCGCTTGAAGAGCAGCCATTTCTTGCGACGCTGAACGCGCAGGGGCGTCATGTGCATGGGCGGCCACTCTTTCAGCCGCCGCCAAAACGATGTGCCACCGGCTTCGCGAATATCCTCGTGGGCCGATACGATGAGGCGTGCGCTGACGGGACGTGAAGACGACGATCCCGGCGTACGCACCTGCCCGCTCGAAAGCCAGCTCTGAATCAGGGGAAACAGCACGCCGCCGGTGGCGCCCGGCTCGCGAAGCAACAGCGTGCCACCCTCGGCCGAATGGATGGCTCCCGGCGTTTCAACCGTGGCACCGGAGTACGCGTCGGGTGCGCGCCCCAGCAACTCGGGAACGACATGTTCGGGCGCGTAGTCTGCACAGCAGAATTCGACGAACGGCGCGTCACGACGCGCGGACTGGTCGTGAATGTATCGGGCGAGCACCGATTTGCCGGTGCCCTGTTCACCGATGATGAGCAGTGGCTTGTCGGTGCCGGCGGCGCACCGGGCGTCTTCTACCAACTGCTCATCACCCGGCAGCACAAAATGGAAGGACCTGCTCAAGGGTGGCGGGGTCTGAGTCTTCCCCAGCATCTGTAGGGCATCAAAGGACATCGCAGGGCCTAACTAGTTGGTCGTTATAAGGTTACTGCTGCGTTGCCGTCCCCCGGGCCGGGCGGTGGTCGCAGCCTCTCACTAACGACATCGGCAAGTTCTGCCTCAGAGTTCGGGATTGTTCTCTTCAGCGAACGGCATGAGGCAATCCTGGTGGCGGTGTCTCACACTTGGCGGACCATGGGTAACCCGCTGCGCAGAAATGCCTTATAGCATTCCGGTGCAACGAGATGGCCACGTGTATACGGTCGTGTAGATTCACGTTGTGAGAATGACAGTGGAACTGTCTGACGGTGCTTACCGACGCACCCGCGAGAGAGCCGCCGTGGAGGAGACCACCGTCACGACCGTCGCCGAAGCGGCGCTGAGGCTCTATCTGGGCCGGTCTGTGAGCCGAGAGACCCTACAGACTGACGTGGCGCACCGAGTCCGGCAGGCTGCTTCCCGGCATTGATCCGGGCAGCCATGCCCCGCTGTTCAGAGCCATGCAGGACCCGCCTTGATAGCACGGCCGCCGAATCTGCGAGGGCATTCCGTGCGCGATCCCTTCAACTCTTAGGCGTCGCCCGTCTTCTCCCCATCATCATCATCGTCACCATCGTCATCGTCACCATCATCATCGTCGTCATCGTCGTCGTTATCCGCGATCTGCTCGGACGAGAGGATCTGCCCGTCGGGTGAGACCAGCAGTTCGAACTTCTGGTCTTCTGCTACCTCGACATCCACCTGATAACCAACCACATCTCCGGTGGTGATCATCTCGGCCTCGTCCACCTCGGCACCGGGATGGGCCGCCATGACGGCCGCCAGGACCGGCTCCGGCAGGGACTCCACGGCGATTTCCTCTTCGATCTGCAGAAGGGTCCCGTCCTCGAGATAGACAAAGTCCTTTTCGAACTCCCCGGTTCTGGTCTCGATCTCGTAGACGACGTTGCCGTCCAGTTCTTCACGTTCGAATTCGACAATCTCCAGTGTGGGATTGGCCTGTTCGAACGCGGCGGCCACTGCGGCAGGAAGTACGTCCTGCTCCGCAGGCTGCTGAGATGCTTGCTCCGCGGGTTGTTCTGCACAACCGGCCAGCATGGCCAGTCCGACTACCAGCATCAAACCGAGAAAAGTCCTCATGATCCCCCTCCCTCAAGTTGATCAAAGGAACGTAATGAATCGGAAATAACGCGATCCAACGTTGTCGCGCAAATGGTACTGTCGTGATAGCACCGGGCCCGTCGTGTCGGATCAATCCGATTCGACAGACCAGCTCGGCCCGGCATGGTCGTCCTTTGCAGATGCCGGAGCAGACGCCGGAAGCGAGGTCGAGGAAGCCTCTACCTTCCGCCGTGGCAGGGTCACCGTGAATCGGGAGCCCTTCCCCTGCTCCGACTGGAGCTCGATCGACCCGCCGTGTGACTGGGCGATCTTGTTGGCGATGAAGAGGCCCAGGCCCGTGCCGCCGGACCCCTTGGACGTGAAGAACAGGGTGAATGCTCTCTCCCGCGCCTCTTGATCCATCCCGATCCCGTCGTCGGAGATTTCCAGTCGCACGTGGTCCTCGAATCCGCGGGCCAGCACGGTGACGTGGTGCTGGTCCTTGCTGCGATCGAGGCGACAGGCGTCGAAGGCATTGTCGACCAGGTTGATGAGCATCGAGCGCACCGCGCCGGCGTCGGATTCGAACGTGCCGTCGGCATTCTCGAACTTCGCCTCGAACTCGATGTTGTGGTTGGCCGCCTTGGCCGCCATGGTCTCGCAGACCTCACCCACAATCTCCCGGGTCGCCGTCTCGGCCCACTCGGGCTCGCGATCGCGGGCGTAGTAGAGGATGTCCAGCACGGAACTGCGGATCTTGTCCACGTTGCGCAGCACCATTTCCCAGCCGGTGTTGATCCGCTTCTGATCTTCATTCTTAAGGCCGGTGTTGACGAGATAGATGCCCCCGTCCATCCCGTTGAGCAGTCCCTTGAGGTCGTGCGAAATGGTACTGATGATCATCCCTACCGACGAGAGCTTGCCCTGCAGTTCCCGCAACTGCGTGATGTCGGTACTCATCTCGATGACTGCCTCGACGGCGCCCTCTGCATTGCGGATCGGCGCCGTCGTCACCATTACATTCATGGGTCGACCGTCCTGTGACGTCACGACCTCCTCATGGTCGCGGATCTCCCCGTCCCTGAATGTATCGCGCACGATGCAGGGAAAGCACGCCTTGTCACGGTGCTTGTACACCTTGTAGCACTTGCAGCCGTAGAAGGTCCCGAAGGCCTCGCGGTGCATACGATTGGCCTGGCTGATGTT
>JAUVRN010000272.1 GCA_030597645.1 Candidatus Zixiibacteriota bacterium | reverse complement strand
TCAGGCGCTGATCTCGCGTGGCGACCCGCCCACCGGTGGCTGACTTCATCGGCATCGCCCGCCGCGCCGGCATCGTGGGCGCCGGCGGCGGCAGCTTCCCCATGTACGTGAAGCTCCAGGCAGCTGCCGAGGTGGTCATCGCCAACGGCGCCGAGTGCGAGCCCCTTCTGCACAAGGACAAACAGTTGATGCTTCGCCACGCGGAGCGCGTCGTGCGTGGCCTCCAACTGGCCGGTGAGGCGGTCGGCGCAACCCGGCTGATCCTCTCCGTCAAGGCCAAGTACACCGACGTAGTTGCGGCAGTGGAGCAGGCTACGGTCGGAACCGGTGTCGAGGTGCACACGCTCGACAACTTCTACCCTTCCGGCGACGAGTACGTGCTCGTACACGAGGCCACAGGCCGGCTCATTCCTACGGGTGGCCTTCCCCGCGACGCAGGCTGCCTGGTACAGAACGTAGAGACGCTGGCCAACTTCGCAGACGCCGTAGAATCGAATACGCCGGTTACCGAATCGTGGGTCCCCGTGACCGGCGCGGTTCGTGAGCCATCCACCTTCCGCGTCAAGGTCGGAACACCATACACAGAGCTCATCCACGCCGCCGGAGGAGCCGCGGTATCTCAGCCCGTCATCCTCGACGGCGGCGCCATGATGGGCCGGCTGGTGACGGACTTCGACACGCCGGTCACCAAGGCAACCTCCGGGCTGCTGGTTCTTGACACCTCGCACGAACAGATCAGAAGACGGACCATGCCCCGTCCCAGGGTGGAACGTGTGGGGCTCTCGGCCTGCGACCAGTGCTACTTCTGCACTGAGTTTTGCCCCCGCTTCCTGCTGGGTCACCCCATCGAGCCGCACAAGGTCATGCGCTCCCTCGGATTCGTCTGCACCAGCCGAGAATACTGGTCCGAATGGGCCGCCGCCTGCTGCGAATGCAATCTCTGCAGCCTGTACGCTTGCCCGGAGGACCTCGACCCCAAGAACATATGTACCTGGTCCAAGCAAGAGGTACTGTCGCGGGGGTACACGTTTCCCGAGCCGCGTGACGTGGAGGTACACCCGCTGGCCGAGAGCCGCAAGGTGCCGCTGCCCAAGCTGATCCAGCGGCTGGGATTGTCGGAGTACGACCAACCGGCGCCTTATGCGGACAGGATCATCGAAACAGAGAGACTGTTCGTGCGACTCGACCAGCACCGCGGCAAGAAGGCGGCAGCTACAGTGGCCATCGGAGACCACATCGAAGCAGGATCGGTCATAGCAAGTGTCACATCAGATGACCTCGGCTGCCCCGTCCATGCACCCTGCGCAGGCCGCGTGCACGAAGTATCTGAAGACGTGATCACGATCGAGCTACAATGAACCAGACCTACGAATCGATCGGCATGGTGGAACTCTCCTCCATCGCCGTAGGCCACGAAGCCTGCGACGCCATGCTCAAGGCCGCGGCCGTCAAGATGATCCTGGCACGCACGATCTGCTCGGGGAAGTACATTGCGATGGTGACGGGCGATGTGGCTGCGGTCGAAGCATCCGTTCGCGCCGGCGTGGACCTCGGGGCGGAGACCGTGGTCGACTGGATGGTCATCCCCAACGTACATCCTGCCGTCTTCCCCGCCATGTCCGCCACGGTACGTGTCGGCATGCCAGATGCACTGGGCATCGTAGAATCATTCTCCGTCGCCTCGCTGGTAGAGGCCGCGGATGCCGCCGCCAAGGCGGCCCAGATCGAACTGATCGAGATTCGCCTCGCGATGGCCCTGGGCGGCAAGGGATTCGTGACCTTCACCGGTCCCGTGGACGCGGTCCGAGCGGCGGTGGACGCCGGTGCGGAACCGGTGGAGCGAAAGGGCCTGCTGGTGCGCAAGGTCGTGATCCCCGCACCGTGCAAGGAACTCATGAGCGATATTATCTAGGAGTGTGATGATGGCTTCCGATCTGAACGCCGACGACATCGCCCGCATCACCGCACAAGTGATGGAAAAACTGAACAGTCAGAAGATCGACTCCGATACGCTCACGCGGGCCGTTGAAGAAGCGGCCCAAAGAGAGGCCCCGGATGCCCCCCCGGCCGCCGGGCCACCACCTGTGGCGCCCGCGCTCAAGACCGAAGCCGAGGAGGCCGCTGCCGCGGGCCGCAAGCGCATCATCATCGCCAGCTTCGGCATGAACCGTCCCGGCATCGTGGCCGCCATCTCGGCCATTCTCGCCGAAAATGTCTGCTCCATCGAAGACATGTCCCAGCGGATCATGCAGGAATTCTACACGCTGATCATGATCGTGGACATCTCCGCCTGCAAGGCGGATTTCGCGGAACTGACGGAGAAGCTGCACGCCGTCGAAGAGAGGCTCGGCGTGACCATCCTCGCCCAGCACGAGGACATGTTTCGCTACATGCACCGGGTGTAGGCCCGGCGTCTCCCCGGACCTGATGAATCGCGCTATTCGGACCCCGTGGGGGCTTCCTCAGGCGGGGTTGGCTCGGCAGCCGTATTCATCTTGGCCTCGATCATGGAGACCTGTTCAGCGAGAAGTGCCTGCTGCGCTTTGAGCCACTCGAGGTACTTGGTCATGAACGCTCGATTCTGCTCCTGGATGGCGATCGCGGCCTGGGACGCCTCGCTGGCCTGTTGGGAAATGTCATCCAGATCCAACGCCTGAATCCAATCCGCCGCTTGAGCGAATTGTGCGTCCAACGAATCCATGCTGGCGGATAGCTCCGCCAGGCTGGCCTGCGAATCTTTGGTTCGTTCTTCGAGCTGGGAGATGCGCAGGTTGGCATCTCGAGTGTCACTCTGCCGACGGGTATCGGTCTCCGCCAGGTCATCTTTGGTTGCGATGCCCAGCACGGAACATCCACATACCAGCACCACCAGCGTCGCAAGGGCCAGGGCTGCCAGTCTGCGTCGTGCAGGTTCGTGTATGACGGATCTCATGCTATTCTCCTGTGTTGTGTCGTTCGCAAGTTTCAAAAAGGAAGCATGCTTTGGATGCACAGTCAAGACGAGCGGCGCGGGCTGTAGCAAGAAAGCGGAGCCGAAACTCCGCTTTCTTGAAGGTACAAATCTATCTTCGCGGGAGTTACTTCGTATCCGCCTCGCAGGCGCTCTTGGTCCAGTCGCACTGCTCGGCCGTGCCCGATTGGGTGGTCGCCGCCTGAGCCACCGCCGTGGAGACCTGGGCATCCGTGGAGGCGTCGGCCTGTTTGGTGAGCCCTTTCAGGCAACACGCACCAGCACTCTCCGCTGTGGTGCAGCCAGCCTTGGCACCGGCGTGTAGTCCCTTCGCCAGCTTGTCCGCGCACTCCTGGGTGGTCATGTCGGTGCAAAAGCCCAGCTCCTGGATGCGCGTGGCGCACTTCAGCAGGTCCTCTTCGTTGCACTCATAACCCAGGGAGGCTATGACCTTCTGGCACTCCTCGGGCGTCAGCTCATGCGTACCCGACACCGCGGCCGCGAGTTGGAGCTCGGCCCCGATATGGTCGGCTTTGCCGATCGTACCTGCGGCCATCGCCTGGTTGTGAATCTCGGAGCAGTTCTCCGGCATGCCCCCGGCCTTGCCAGTGATCATCTTGCCCGTAGTCGGGCACGTAGCTCCGGCGCCCGCCATGGTCGCGGCAGTGCCCGCCACCGGCTGAGACGTCTTCACAAAGGCCACGCCTGATACGGCCACTGCCAGCACGACGACGGCCGTCGCTATCCAGAATCCTTTGGTGCGCATCTTGATGAGTTTCCTCTCAAAGTCCCCTTTTTACCAACTATATCGGCACAGCCGATCCCCTCCAAAATAGCCCGATCCGGGGCGAATCCAAAGGAAAAGGCGGCCACAGGGGACCGCCTTTCCACCTACCGGGGATACAGAAAGAAACCTAGTTGTTCGTGGACTCCTTGGCCAGATCGGCGGCGACCAGATTCATCGGGCACGAATCGCCTATGCACAACTCGCCGGACGTCGCCTCGGCGAACATGACGTCGGACTCCTGGGCATCCAGAGCCTGGGCGGACTTGATCATGGTCGTCCACTGGGCCTCGGTGTAT
>JAUVRN010000347.1 GCA_030597645.1 Candidatus Zixiibacteriota bacterium | reverse complement strand
GGGATTCACCACCCATTCCGCCCTGGCCCCGGTGGCGCGGGTGGTGTTGGACCAGGGCTGATTCTGATGCTTCTGGCCGTACCTGTGGGCCTGACCTGCGGACCTGACCTGGAAGCGCGCGCACAGGCGTGCGGCGGCTTGACCTCTTCCCGACCGGCCCGTAGTTTGGCGTGATTTTCCTCCGGAGGAATCCTGTATGTCAACCGTGACCGTGACACCGGGTGCAGGAACGCTCAGCACCACCAGCAACTGGATCATCGACCGGCGCACGGACCTCTTGTGGTTCATCGGTGGTGCGCTGGCCGGTTACACGATGTTCTTCCTGCATGCTGGATTGCGGCTGGACATGGTCACGATCTGGTTCCTCTGGGTGCTCTTTCTCGACAGCCCGCATTTCTTCGGGACGTACGTCCGCACGTATCTCGACAAGGAAGAGTTTCGCGCCAGGAGAAAATTGCTCCTGGGCTCCCTCGCCTGGCTCGGCTTTGGCCCGCTCATGGTGGGCATCGCCTACCTCCTGTACTCCGCCGGCTTCGAGCGATACCGCCTGCCGTTTCTGATCCTGATCGTGTTCTTCAATCTCTGGGCGTACTGGCACGTGGTGCGCCAGCACTGGGGCATCCTCGCCCTGTACCGCCGGAAGAACAATGACTACAGCGAGTGGGACACGCGCATCGACCGCGCACTCCTGTACGTGGGGCTGATCGCGCCTTTCCTGGCGTTCCTGGTGCGCCATCCCGAGGCACGCACGGCCGTGGGATTGTCTGAGACGTTTCCGGCCTGGCCGATGGCCGAGTCGACCGGCCTGTCTGGTCTGACCTCCGCTGTGTTTGCACCCGCGCCCGGCACCTCATGGCACTGGGAGCACGTGGTGGTGATTCTCTCGGCCGTGGCTGTGGTGGCCGTGGTCACGTCATTCATCGGCCGCCAGGTGTATCGCAGGATGCACGACCTGCCCGTCAACCGGCCCAAGATCCTGTTCATGGTGGCGCTGATCCCGCTCTACTCGATGATCTGCTACAGTCCCGCCGTACTGACCGCACCGCTATTGGCATTCGGAGCTTTCGTGACGGTGTATCACGACGTGCAGTACCACGCCATCGTCTATTTCTACAGCCGCAACCGCTACCACCGACCCGGCGTGGACCCGAAGAGGTATGGTCTCGCCCCCAAACTGACGAAGAACTTCTTCACCTACATACTCGCCGGCATCGCCATGGCAGGAATGTTCAGGCTGCTGGGATGTTCGTTCGAAGTCCACCCCGGCTGCATGTCGCTGGTGCTGACCAGCCAACAGACCCTGTTCGGATCGATCACCACGAAGGAGCTACTGGTGGGCTTTATGCTCGGGTTCCCGCTGCACCACTACTTCGTGGACCAGTTCATCTGGCGGCCGAGCCGAGACGCCAATCTGCGCAAGGACCTCAAGGTTCAGGCGTCCGGCGCCTAACCAGAAACCGCGGGAATCCAGGCGCACTTCGCCCGCAGTGCATCCTGCAGGTCCATGTGTGCGTCGTGCCGGACCACGTACACCCAGTAGAAATAGTCATCGGCGATCCTGATCGTGCCGAGCTGCCGGTACCCAAGCTGCTCCGCCCGCTCAAACACGAGCTCTTCCCCATCGAATCCGTCGACATAGGACTGGTCGGAGCCCGACTTGAGAAACAACACGTCGGGACGGGCCCGTTCGAATTCGGCCCATACGGTTTCGGGACTATACCCGGGTGCAATACGGCGATTGTTCAGTCCCGCAAGGTCGGTGACGCGCCAGCGCGAGTAATAGGGGATGGCACCGCAGTCCGTCAGGGCGATGTGCCGGTTACCGGCCGGGTCAAGCTCCTGTAACGCCTCGCCCACGGCGACAATCTGAACCATGACTCGATTCCAGTACCAGCCCAGATACACGTGCTCGGCGTTGTCCAACTTGTGCAGACGATTGTAGATCAGCATCGCGGTCAAGAGGGCCGGGATCAGGATGAACCACCGGGCTCTGCGTCTCGACGAGAGGAAGGTCAGGAACAGACCCGTGGTCACCGCGACCAGCGTGATGACGACAGGTACCAGCGGCTGGAGAAAACGCAATCCCAAACCCATCACGTGCAGCAGACTGACGTAGTACGTCGTCTGAACGGCGAACAGGGCCGTAATCACCGCCAGGGTGCGCCGGTACGGTCCCGATCTGATGAGGCCCACAAGCAGCAGCGGCAGCCAGGGCCACACGAATTCCCATGTCCAGAGGAATGATCTCACTTTCGCCCAACCCACGAATGGCCCGTGGCCCACCTGTTTGATGTAGAACGGCAGAGGCCATAGCATGTCGTAATAGCTCCATCGCCAGCCAAAGTACAGGACACCGAGCACAACAAACACACCGATGGAGAGCAGGATCGAGTTGCGACGCTCTCGATACAGAAGAAGGGCCGCGATGTACGCCGTGACGATGCCCACGGTCAACTCGGGCCGGGTCAGTGCGGCGCCCACGGCAGCCAGTCCTGTCGCCATGCCTCGTGCCCGCTGATGGCCGGGCATGTCCAATCGCGTCAGCCATAGGAGGAAAACCGTCAGCGCGAACGTGCCCAGCGCGGTCTCCATTCCGGATATGGCGTGGCCGGCTGTGGTTGGATCGCACAGGAAGGCCAGCACGGCCAGCGCGCCGATGGTCCATGCGCCGTTCGCTGTCCATCTGTGATCCGTGTGGGTGTCGCCATGCGTCGGAGACAAGACGGTCTTCACCAGGAGGAACAGGGTGAGACCCGTGGCCAGGGTGAAGAGAACGCCATACACCTTGGATGCCAGAACCAGGTCGACAGAAAGGCGACTCAGCGGCGACAGCAACACCGCCCACAGCGGGCTCGTAATACCCTCGGAGCGCGGGTGCTCGCCCGTGTTGAATACGAGCCCGTCACCACGAGCCAGATTCTCTGCATAGCGAAATGAGATAAAGGCGTCATCGAGGGTAAACGCATGCAGCTTCCATACGTGGACGGAAAAAATCGCCACGGCGGACAGAACGATCAACACGGCGAACACCACACGACCGTGCGTACGCAACAAGGTGGAGCTCAGAGCGACTCCACGATCCGCACGTAGCTTTCGTAACGCAGTTTGCCGATCTCGCCGCGGTCCAGCGCCGCGCGCACGGCACAGCCGTCGTCGTTCATGTGCAGACAGTCGCGAAACCGGCAGTGCGAGGCGTGATCTTCGAATTCGATGAAGTAGTGGCCGACCTCCTGCGGTGCGATGCCGGCCAGGCCGAAGGCGCGGATCCCGGGTGAGTCGATGATGCGCATTCCGTCGGGACCTGCGTAGAGACGCGCCGTGCTGGTGGTGTGGACACCCTTGCCGCTCCACTCGCTGAT
>JAUVRN010000038.1 GCA_030597645.1 Candidatus Zixiibacteriota bacterium | reverse complement strand
TCTTTCATCACTGATGATGCAGCGGAAGCCGTCGAGGCCGGACGGCGAGCAGACTCGCGGTCGCGGCGTGACCCGGTGGCTGCTGATCTTGTATCGACCGGCCATCCGGCTCTTTGTTAGGCATCGGTGGTTTGCGGTAGGCATCGCGGTGGTGCTGCTGGCCATCGGTGTTGCCCTGTTTCCTCTTCTCGGCTCGGAGTTCACGCCTTCGCTGCAGGAAGGCACCATCGTATTGCGGCTGACCATGGCACCGTCCATTGCGCTCACGGAATCGACGCGGATTACCCAGATTGTCGAACGACGACTGATGAAGATCGATGAGGTGACCGGTGTCGTGACTCGTATCGGCCGCGGCGAGGTAGGCGCACATACGGACCCCGTCAACAGCGCCGAGATGTTCATCCTGCTCCTGGATCCGGATCAGTGGACCCACGGCAGCAATCAGGACGAACTTCAGGACTACATCCGCGATCAGGTGGGTGAGATTCCCGGGGTCGCTACGAACTTCACGCAGCCTATTGAGATGGCCGTGGATGAGCTTCTCGAGGGTATCCGTGCGGAACTGGCCATCAAGCTCTTTGGCGACGACATCGGTGTCCTGACGCAGGAGGCCGACAAGATCGCACAGGTCGTGGGCGGAGTGTCCGGTGCGGCGGATGTTCAGGTCGATCAGATGTCGGGTACGCCGCAACTGTTGATCTCCGTGGACCGCCACGCGATCGCCCGCTACGGCATCAACGTCGAGGATGTACAAAAGACGATTCAGGCAGCCGTCGGAGGTGCGACGGCCGGACAGCTCTTCGAAGGTATCCGCCGATACGACATCCTGGTTCGATATCACGAGGAACACCGCAGTACGCCTGGGCAGATTGGCGATATCCTGGTCAAAACACCTTCTGAGGCCTGGGTGCCGTTGCGGCAGTTGGTGTCGATGCGCGAGATCGTCGGTCCACGCCAGATTACGCGTGAGGACAACCAGCGATTCATCACGATTCAGTGCAACGTGGTGGACCGTGACATCGGTTCATTCGTCGCCGAGGCCCAGGCCGCGATCGACGAGCAGGTCGCCCTGCCGCCGGGGTATCTCGTCACGTGGGGTGGGCAGTTCCGGCTGCAGCAGGAGGCGAACAAGCGATTCGCCATCGTCATCCCCGCGACGCTGTTGCTGGTGTTCCTGATGCTCTACATGAGCTTCAACTCTATGAAGAACTCGCTTTTGATTCTGTTGAACATCCCCCTGGCGCTGGTGGGTGGCGTAGTTGGACTCTGGCTCTCTGGAGAGAACCTTTCGGTGCCCGCCTCCGTCGGGTTTATTGCGCTGTTCGGCATTGCGCTGGAGAACGGCATGGTGCTGGTGACGTATCTAAACCAGCTCGTTCGAGATGGACGTTCCTTGGATGAAGCATCGGTGGAAGGCGCCAGCCTGCGTCTCCGCGCAGTCCTGATGACCGCCATGACGACCGGGCTTGGATTGACGCCGTTGATATTCTCGCAGGGCGTCGGCAGCGAGGTTCAGCGACCGCTGGCCATCGTGGTGGTCGGCGGACTGGTGACGTCGACGGTTCTCACTCTGCTCGTGATCCCGGCCATCTACCGCTGGTTCGCTGCGGCTCCGGCACGTACGGACCATGCAGGATGAGGGGGATCACATGCGCCGCCCAGCTCCTATCTCCGCAGCCTCCGGGCTCCGTGGATTATGGCGAGAATCGAAACTTCCGCGACATTTTGAGCCACCTGGAAGTTAGGATGCGGCAATCCGGAAGAAAGCCCCCCGAAGTCGCTGGACTTCAGAGAGGTGGAATGGTAGCGGGCCAGGATTCGAACCTGCGACTCCCTTGTGATTTGCCTAATCTGGCCCCAAGCACACGACACAACCGAACCCCTTGAGCGATGCCGTCGACAGTGCTTCCCCTCCGTTCTTAGCAACTCAAAATGCTCGTCAAATCGCTTCCATGGTTGAGGGAGGCTTCGTCGCGATGTTGTATGTAACGCTGACGATGCCGGGTACCTCACGAATGATCTCGCGCGCAAGATCGTCCAGTTGTTCGGGCGGAAGCCGTGTCGGTGTCGCGACCCTCGCATCGACGCTATCCCAGCAGCGCACCTCGATTTGCTGGCCGAAATCGCGCTCGCCGTCGCGCATGCCGGTCACTCGGTCTTCGTGAAGTATGGCCATGTACTGAAATGCGCCCGTATCCGCAAGCATACGTGCGACCACGGTGGTTGCCTTGCGAACCGTTTCAATGCCCTCAAGCGTTATGGCACCGATCACGCGTGCCGCTAGTGCGGGCCCGGGGAAGGGCATGCGCTCGAATTGCTCGGCTGGTAGTCCCAGTGCCTCACCGAGCTTTCTTACGCCGTCCTTGCGAAGTTCGATGAGCGGCTCGACGATGCGGTAGCCAAACGCTTCCTGCGGATCGATCCCGAGTTGTTCGAATACGTTGTGCTGCCGCTTGATTCCTGCGATGGTTTCGTCGATATCGGTCAGGATCGTACCCTGGAGAAGACAACTTGCTCCGCTCTCTCTGACAATGCGGCCGAACACCTGGCGGTAGAAAGTCTGGGTAATGGCCTCGCGTTTCTCTTCCGGGTCCACGATTCCCTCGAGCGCCGCGAGGAACTCCTCGCGAGCATCGATGATATCGACCGTGACACCGAGTTGTTCAAACAGATCTGCAACTTGCTCAGGTTCTCCCTCGCGCATGAGACCGTTTTCGATGAAGACGGTCTTGAGGTGTTTCCCCAGGGCCCTGTGCCCGAGCATCGTCACCGTAGACGAATCGACTCCACCCGACAGCGCATTAATGGCCGTTCCATCCCCAACGGCGTCCTGTATCTCGCTGATCTTGTCAGCGATGAAGCGCTCGGTGCTGAGCTCTTGGGCAGTGATTTCCGTAATCATATTGCAGTCTCCTTTTGACCAGATATCTTGCCGATCGCTTTTCCTGTTACCATCCGCAGCCTCATGTGAGAAATCCATCAGAAGATCGGCTGCAGGAGGGGCCCGGTCAAAACGAAGAAGCCCCCTGAGGTCCTTGGACCTCAGGGGGCCGAGATGGTAGCGGGGGCAGGATTCGAACCTGCGACCTTCGGGTTATGAGCCCGACGAGCTACCGGACTGCTCCACCCCGCGCCGAATATCGCAGACGCGCTAATTAAGAACCCCACTCTCGGGAGTCAAGGCCTTTGGGCCAGAACGTCTTGCGCCGCACAAAAACTGATCGGCTCTGAGGCCGAACAGCCCTGAAACAGTGCACGCTGACGTCGCTCCAGTCTGGAACCCGCAAGCGAACAGGGAGAGTCGCCAGGGGCCGTGTGGGCTATAGACTTACCAATCAACGAGTTAGAGTCTGTCATTCGGTGTGGGCAGACAAGCCATGCGCCGAACTACCAGTTGGCCCGAGATGTGCAGAGATTAATCCGCGAGAGGCCCCGAAATCCGTATATATTCGTAGAATGTAGGGGCCGGTCACAAGAGATCTGGAGTCGACGCTATGAAACGCACATTTGCCCGATGGCTCGGACCGGTACTGATAGTGCTCCTGGCGGCGCCCGCCGCCTGGGCCGTAGTATCGATCGATGAGCTGGTCCGATTGCATCAGGCGGGACTGTCCGAGCAGTCCCTGCTTCTGGTAGTGAGCGCATCGGACACGCCGGATACCCTGACTACCGACCAGCTCAACCAACTCCTCGACGCAGGCATACCCGATACGGTCATCACGGAGCTGGTCATGAAGGCCGACGTCGTCATGGAAGACTGGGGGCCCGTGGACCTCGAGGCGGAGCTGGAAGGTCGAGGAGACTACACGGATACGGAGATTCAATACGTCTATCCCAGCTGGGGGTATGGCTGGGGCTCGGCCGGGTGGGGTTGGGGCGGCGGACCCTACTATTGCGGGACGCCGTATTACGGCTGGTACAGGCCCTGGTACGGCTGGGGTTACCCCTACGTGTCACCGTACTATGCGGTCGGCATCGGCTGGGGCTGGGGAGGATGGTCTTTCTCCGTCGGCATCGGCTGGGGCGGCGGTTACTATGGTTACTACAACTACTATCCGCCGGTGAGACCCTGGTACGGTTATCACTATCCCGGCTATGGACAGCCCGGTACGCCGTATTACCGTGACATCTCACGGCCGGACTATCGAGCGGGTGTGGATCGCGGAGTCACCCGCGGCGATCTCGGACGGGGACGAGACTACCGCACCGATAACGTCAAAACCGTCTCCTCCGACGCCACACTCTCGCGTGTCGATCACCGTTCGCGTACCACACTGACGCGGGCCAAGACGGGCGACGGGCGCTACGAACTGCGCGGCGACGCGGGCGATCGGACGCGCACCAAATCCGGTCTCGATCTGCGCAAGGTGACATCCGATCCGGGCAATCGGACGCTCGACCGGGCCGACCAGGGCAAGGGGCGTTACGCACTCAAAGGCGACGCCACTACCCCGGACACACGCAGCACGGCGCGACAGGGACGCGAGATCAAGACCGTCAATTCGCGCAGCGCGCAGACGGAGCGTTCGACCCGGTATTCGCGCAAGACCGGTGATCTCGCACTGAAAAACCGTTCGACGTTGCGCAGCAAGACCATCAACAGTGGCAACCGCGTTAAGTCGACTAATACGCGAACGGAAACGCGCGCACAGACGCTGGATCGCTACGTCAGTATGAAGAATGCGCAGAAAGGCGTACGCAGTTCAACGCGCAGCCGATCGACGAACCGCGCCACAGCCGGCTCCGGGAGTAGCACACGACGGTCGACGCGTTCGACAGCCGGCTACACGTCCGGTTCGAGCAGGAGCAGTGGTTCCAAACGTGTCACCACCCGTTCGTCCGGCGGGTCCACGCCCAAGGTGTCCAGCGGCAGCAAGTCCAGCGGCACCAGGACGCCTACGAGTGTCCGGAGTGGTGGGTCCAGACGATCCAGCCCGCCGTCGGTACGCTCATCCTCGCCACGCAGCTCTGGCGGTTCACGCGGTGTCTCGAGGAGTGGCGGTTCACGCTCGAGCGGTGCACGTGGTGGATCACGCAGTGGTGGTTCACGCAGTAGTGGAGGGCGTGGCGGTCGCCGTTAGTTGACAACAAAGATTGGACACATCAAGGCGAAGCGCTGAGCGTTTCGCCTTTTTTTTATTTGCGTCTGCGCCTGGCCTTGTTGCGCCGGGCAGGTGCGGTCTGTGGGGCGCGTAAAGGCTGGCACGCAGTCTCGATCACGTCCTTGACCGAGGCCAGCGGGATAAACTTGAGCTCCTTGCGGATCTCATTGGGAATGTCCACGAGATCTTTCTGGTTTGCCTCGGGAATGATCACGGTTTTGATGCCGGCCCGACGCGCCGCCAGCGCCTTTTCCTTGAGCCCGCCGATGGGCATCACGTCACCGGAGAGGTTGACCTCACCTGTCATCGCCAGCTTGGGCTGAGGCTTGCGCCCGGTCAGCAGCGACGCCAGCGCCGTGGCCATGGTGATACCTGCGGACGGTCCATCCTTGGGAATGGCGCCGGAAGGCACGTGGATGTGCAGGTCGCTCTCCTCGAAGAAGCCGGGCTTGATTCCGAAGTCTTCGGCGTGCGCGCGCAGGTATGACAGCGCGGCCTGTACCGATTCGCGCATTACGTCGCCCAGGTTGCCGGTGAGCGTGAGACCCCGCTTGCCCTTCATCTGAGACGCTTCCACGAACAGGATCACGCCGCCCGTGGGTGTCCAGGCCAGGCCGGGGACCACGCCTACCCGCGGCGGGCGATCGATCTCTCGGAAGAACTTCACGGGACCGAGGAACTCGCCCAGGTTCTTGCCGCTGACGGACAGCCGTTTCGTCCCGCCGGACACCACCTTCATGGCCATTTTTCGGCAGATGGTAGCGATCTGTCGCTCGAAGTTGCGCAGGCCCGCCTCGCGCGTGTACTCGTTGATCAGCTGTTGCAGTACGCGATCCGACAGCTTCAGGTTCGAGGGCTTCAGGCCGTGGTTCTCCAACTGGCGAGGGATCAGGAACTGGCGTGCGATGTGGACCTTGTCGTAATCGGTGTACCCCGGGATCTCGATCACTTCCATGCGATCTCGCAGCACGTCCGGAATGGTGTAGAGTACGTTGGCCGTGGTGATGAAGACCACCTTCGACAGGTCGAACGGTACGTCCAGGTAGTGGTCGCCGAACGTGTTGTTCTGTTCCGGGTCGAGTACTTCCAGCCGAGCCGACGCGGGATCGCCCCGGAAGTCCTTGCCGACCTTGTCGATCTCGTCCAGCCTGAAGATGGGGTTGCTGGTACCCGCGCGCTTGATCCCCTGGATGATTCGCCCCGGCATGGCGCCGATGTACGTGCGACGGTGTCCGCGGATTTCGGCCTCGTCGTGCATGCCGCCCAGGCTGATGCGCTCGAACTTGCGACCCATGGCCCGCGCGATCGATTTGCCCAGTGATGTCTTGCCCACACCGGGAGGGCCGACAAAGCAGAGAATGGGGCTCTTGGTATCCGGTTTGAGCTTGCGAACTGCCAGGTACTCGAGGATGCGAGCCTTGAGCGTTTCGAGGTCGTAGTGGTCCTCATCGAGAACTGTCCGAGCCTTCTTGATATCGATCACGTCTTCGGATGAAATCGCCCAGGGCACGTCTACCAGCCAGTCGAGGTAGGTCCGCGCTACCGTGTATTCCGCGGCGGACGGGTGCATCTTCTGCAGCCGGTCCAGCTCGCGCTCGGCGGCTTCATGGGCCAGTTGGGGCATCTGTGCCTTTTTGATCTTCTCCTGGTACTCTTCGTGCTCGCGCTGACGCTCGTCGCCTTCGCCCAGTTCCTTCTGGATGATCTTCATCTGCTCGCGCAGGATGTACTCGCGCTGCGACTTGCCCATCTCGTGGGCCGCTTCGGACTGGATCTTGCGTGAAAGCTCGAGTACTTCGACTTCCTTGTGGATGCGCCGCGTCACCAGTTCCAGGCGTTCCTGGACGGGCAGCGTCTCGAGGATCTCCTGCTTTTCTGCCGACGTGAGGTTGAGACTGGTGGCGATGAGGTCCGCCAGCTTGGACGGGTCATCCGTGTTCATCGCCGTGACGTGAAGGTCCTCGTTGAGGTAGGGCGCCAGCTGGACGATCGCTTTGATCTGTTCACCCAGGTTGCGGACGAGGGCTTCGATCTCTACCGACTTGGCGTCGGAATCCGCCGACTCGGCGTCGGGATCCACCGACTTGGCGTCGGAATCGGATGTGGGTAGCTCCGTGACTTTGGCCGTGATGTAGGGGTCGGTGCGCAGGATCTCTTCCATCCGTATGCGCGCCTGACCCTGCACCAGGAATCGAACGCTGCCGTCGGGAAACCGCAGCATCTTGACGATCTGGCCCGCACAGCCGACGTCGTACAGCTCTTCCGGATTGGGATTCTCCACGTCGGGGTCGGGCTGCGCGAACATGCCGATGGTCTTGCCGCCCATCAACGCTTCGTCGATAAGCCGTGCATAACGCTGATCGGAGATGACGAGCGGCGTCATCATATACGGAAAGACGACCACGCCCCGGGTCGGCAGAATCGGCAGGGTGTCCGGCGCGCTCTGTTCGATCGCCTCTTCGGCTGGGGCCGTTGTTTCCAGAGACGTAGGCGTATTATTCATCCGTTTCGATCTCGATCTGTCGGGCCTCGGCGGCACGCGGGGCACGCTTGGCGATTTTGATTTCCAGGAAGCCATCGCGATAGAACGCCTGAATACTGGATGGGTCCACGCTTTCGTGAAGGTAAAGGTTTCGTTCGAACGGTCCGAAGTTGACTTCCATATTGCGGTAGGCCATGTCGGCCTTGTCATGGAACAGCTTGCGCTCGCCCGCCAGGCGAAGAATGTTTCCCTCGAGGGTGAGCTGCACTTCTTCCTTCCGAACCCCGGCCAGCTCTACCAGGATGATCATCTCCTCCGGGGATTCGAAGACTTCTGTATTGGGACGCCAGACACGCCCCCACGCGGTCTGGCTGCGTCCTGACAACTGGTCGAACATGCCCTCCATCTCGTGGGCGACGTCCTCCAGCTCGCTGTATGCTTTTTTCTTTGGATCGGACATGGTGCTTATCCTGATAGACGCGGCGTGATGCCGCACTCTCCATATTGGCATCGGCGGGTTGGCCCCGGAGGATGATGCTCCCGGTGCACTCTGACTCTGCGTGCGCAGCCCGACGGCCGAAACTCAGACATTAAACCGAAAATAGATCACGTCCCCGTCACGAACAATGTAATCCTTGCCCTCCAGGCGAAACTTGCCGGCCTGCTTGGCTCCGGGCACGCCGCGGTGTTCGACATAGTCGTCGTAGGGGATGACTTCCGCGCGAATGAAGCCGCGGGCGATATCCGAGTGAATCACGCGCGCGGCCTCCACCGCGGTCTGCCCCTCCGTGATGGTCCACGCCCGGACCTCGGGCTCCGCGGCTGTAAAGAACGACAACAGGCCCAGCAACCCGTACGATGCCCTGATCATCCTGCCGAGCGCCGGTTCGGCGATACCCATGTCCGTCAGGAAAGCCCCGCGCTCCTCGTCTCCGAGCTGCCCGATCTCCATTTCGATCTGAGCACAGAGGGCGATGATCGAGCTTCTGCCCGGGCCGAGCTTCGCCTGCCATTCGGTCTCGATGCGATCCGCGTCGCCGATCTGGTCTTCACCCAGGTTGACGACGACCAGCAGGGGTTTGGCCGTGAGCAGACCAAAACCACGCAAGCGCTTCCACTCCTGGTCCGACAGGTCCAGGTCACGGATCGGGTGTTCGCTTTCGAGCTGTGTCTTCCAGCGTTCGAGTGCGGTGCGCTCCGCTTCGAGCTCGGTGTCCTTCTTGACCTTGAGCGTGCGCTCGACACGCGAGAGCCTGTTTTCTACCGTAGCAAGGTCGGCCAGGACCAGGGCGAGATTGGAATCCTCCAGATCGTGAGCCGCGTCCACCGTTCCTCTCGGATGGGCCACGACATCACTCTCGAATGCGCGAACGACTACGACGAGCGCATCGCAGTCGCGGATTTCCGCCGGTATTTTCGACTCCATATCGGCGGCGGTCGTGGGGTCGGCCGCGACACCGCCCCAGTCGAGGTAGTCCACCTCGGCGGGTACGATCTTCCTGGGATTCTCGATCTCGGCCAGGGCCCCGAGGCGATCGTCGGGCACCAGGATCAGGGCACGGTGAGCGCCGTGCCCGAGACGGGCAGGCTGACCGGTGGCTGCCGCGAACAGCGTCGACTTGCCGGATTGGGCGGGTCCGATGATTCCGAGGTGCATGATCAGTGATGTCCGTTGGCATCCGCCAGAGCGATGCTCGTGTCATGCCAAATGGGGACCCATGCGTGCGAATCGATGCGGCAAACAAAGCCGAGGTCTTCGGCAAAACCGAGCTCGAGCAGGTAACGCCCGTGGTCGGTACTGCGGATAAACGCGTGCCAGTCCCCGGCGGCCGCTTCGGCCAGCCGTCGGGCGGTACGTGCCGCGTCATTGGCGGCAACGAAACCCCGGCGCTCCAATTCTATTACGAATTGTCCCGCGCAGGCGGCGTCGTCGGCCGCGAACTGTCCCAGTTTGCCGGCACAGACGATACAGCAGTCCTGGTCGACGGCCGCGGCCCAGTGGGCGACTGCCGTTACGTTGTTGAGGCAGCCGACGGCAAGGCGGGCCGCGGAGCTGGCCTGCAACAGTGCGCTCGATCCGTTGGACGAGGCAAACACCAGTCGCTTGTCGGCCACCACGTCGCGGGTGTATTAGAGCGGCGAATTACCCAGGTCGAATCCTTCGATGCGCACGCCCAGGCGCTCTCCGCAGAGCAAAACCGCATCGCGCCCGATGGAGTCACGAAGTTCCTGTGCCCGTGTCGGGGTCCCGGCCGGGATCACGTCGCGTGCTCCCTGGCCCAGGGCGTGGCTGATGGTCGTGGAGGCGCGCAACAGGTCCACCATGATGGCGGACGCGCCCGATACTTGAGACTCTTCCACTTCGGAAGGTAGAAAACAG
>JAUVRN010000157.1 GCA_030597645.1 Candidatus Zixiibacteriota bacterium | reverse complement strand
GCCGGCGTGGCGACCGGAAAAGATGGGGAAGAGGGCGTCGTGATCGCCCATGTTGGCCGGCCGCCAGAAGTCCATGCGGTGACACTCCTGGCATTCCGTCGAAAAGGCGCTGGAGACGTGACTGGGCCGCGTCGTCCCCACGTAGTCCACCTGGTGGCACACTACGCAGCGCGTGGTGACGGAAGACATGTTCCCCTGTGGTAGCGTCGGGTGGCAGCTCTGACAGTCCACCCGGGCGTGGCGGGACATGATCGGGAATTGTGTATGGATGTGAATCGCTTCGACGTCGAAGATATCCCAGCTCTGGACTGTATGACAACGCCCGCAGTCCACGCCGAGCTGGACTTCGTGCACGTCCAGGTGACAGCCTGTGCAGCCTCTCGCAACCTCCGCGAAGTCCCGTGGCGTGTGACAGGAGAGGCAGGCCAGTGCCTCGTGGCGCCCTTCGAGCACGAATCCGGTCTGACCATGATCGAAGACCACATCCGAGAACGACGTGGCACGATGGCAGGTTTCGCAGTCGCGTTGGAGTCGCTCGTGAGGCGATTCCGTGGCGGCTGTCGCGGGTCCCGCAACCACTAGCACGCCGAGCATCGCGAACCGTAGTACGTACTTCATACTATCCTTTCGTTTTCACCAGACGGGGAGGTGTGGTCCCTTCGTGGCAACTCTCGCAGCGCCGACCCACCGCCCGATAGGTGACAAAGCTGTCGCCATCGGTTACGGTCGGTTTGTGGCAGGCCTGACACGCCACCTTTTGGTGGGCGCCTTCCAGCGGATAGGTCGTCCGTCGATCGTGATCAAAGTCGCGGACGCGCCACGAATCACCCCCGTGGCAGTCGGTACAAACCTTGACCGGATCCGAGGCGAACTGAGCGTGGTGTGTGTCATCATGGCAGGCTACGCACCGGCGGTCCTCAAAGGTGTACCGCCGATACGGCCCGAGGTCATCGGATAGCGTCGGCTCGTGGCACGCCAGGCACGACTGGGCCGAATGAGCAGCCACCAGTGCGAACTTCGTTTGAGCATGTTCCGCCATGCCAAACGTAGCCGGCTTGAATCCCTGGACCGAATGACAGCTTTCGCACATTCCCCCGTCGGTGCGCAGCGCGAACTGTCCGCGATGCTGGTCCCTGTGACAGTCGGTGCAGAGTGCAAACGCCACAGGCTGAAGATAGGATCCGGACGTGTGACAGTCCTTGCACGGCACGTGCGCATGGCGCCCCAACAGCGGAAAGTCGGTGCGGGCGTGGTCTACCTCGGCGGTCGTGATCCGCTTCCAGCCTCCGGTGTCGTGGCAGCTCCTGCAGTTGCCGCCAAAGCGCTCCCGGTGGGGATCCTTGTGGCAGGAGGAGCAGTTCTCGTAGCGCAAACCGATGTACTGCGCGTAGGATGTGTGTCCGGCTCCTTCGGCCTGGCTCACCGCCAGGGCTGGGTGGCAGCCGGCGCACTGGACCGGCTCGTGTGTGCCGGTCAGACGGAAAGCCGTGCGATCGTGGTCGAATCCTGTGGTCGGTTTCCATGACTCGGCCCCGTGGCACTCGGTGCAGTTGATGCTGAGTTGCTGGCGGTGTTCGTCCTGATGGCAACCCAGACAATCTCGAGGCAGACCGAGATACGTGCGGTCCAGGTCGATGTCCCTCTGAGCGCTCCGGAGATTGTCGTGAATCAGTTCGGCGCGGTGGCAGTCGCGGCACTGCAGCCGTGCGTGGCGTCCCTGCAAGTCGAAGCCTGCCCGGGTATGATCGAATGCGGCTTCGCCCCCGGGCCAACGGATGAGCGCAAAGTCCCTCCCGGCGTGATCGGCATGGCAGTCTCCGCACTGCGCATCGTCGCCCTGCATGGCGGTGTGGTGAAAACCGCGCTGCTGGTCGATACGCTGCTTCACGTTGGCGTGACATGACAGGCACTTCCCGGGGCTGGGTCCGCGGCCCAGTTCGTGACACTTGGTGCAGTTGGTAATACCCTCCAGGCCGGCATGGGGCTGCGCCAGGTCGCCGGGAGATATCTGACCGTGAACCACCTGCGCAGGCAGCACCACGATCCACCACGTCGCCAGGGCCAGAGTCAGAGACCGAATGCCCCGGAGCTGGGCGCGAGCCGGGTGTCTGTTCATGTCAAAACACCCACCGGGAGCCCATCAGCAGGGCCACCGCGATGTGAAGGAACATGATGATCACGGCCACGTAGGCGAAGGGCTTGTGCACCACATGCCACAAGTCGAACACGCGATTCACTGAGTCGAGCATGCGCCGTCGCCGCACCAGCATGGCCCGCTGGTGGGTCCGCTTCGATATCTTCTGCACCGCGGTGCGAGGCAGATCGGGCGCCACCCGGTGAATGGACCGCCCCAGCAGCCAGGGACGGATCGGTCTCGTGAGATCAAAGGCGAGGATTCGGCCCCAGGTGATTATCCCCGGTTGTCCCAGTTGACCTGCATACCGGTCGGTCAGCCTGGCAATCTCAGAGGTGGTCTGATCCCGGCCCGCAAGCGTTTCCCCGAGGTGTGCTACAAGTTCGTCGATCTGTTTGCGTGAGAGGGCGTCCCCGCCCGGGCCGCGGGGAATCATACTGTAGAGATAACGGCCGAAGAAGCCGCTAAGCATCACGGCCATCATGGAGAAGTAGCTGATGGAGACAATGCCGCCGAACTTGAGGGCCGTGTGCAACGTGATGAGTACAGGTCCGGTGATGCCGAACCAGATGTGCACCGTCAGCCAGCGGCTCATGGTGCCCCAGCGCAGGCCCGGTAGTCGCCGCTTGCGGGCCGGATAGAGAAACAGGGCCAGTACCATGGTGCCGCCGACAATACCCAGGCCGTGTCCCACCAGGCCTCCGGGCTTGTACAGCTTGTGCATCTCGGTGGCCAGGGGTCGTTCCGCCAGTGCGAGTCCGTAGTATCCTGCGGCCTGCCACGCGAAATAGGCCGCTGTGCTGAACCCGGCCACGTAGAGCACGGTCATGATTGCGCGAAACGGGTAACGCATTACCTGGTTCCGTGCTTGGTTTCGACCTGCACACCCATGCCCGCGAGCAAGGCGGCCGCTGCGTGTCCCCCGGCAAAAACCAGTACAAAATCATTTTCCAGTTCGATGTTGTAACCCTGCTGGGTCAGGATGACGCGCGTCGGCTCGATCGCCTGAACAACCGAATCGAGCAGCGTGTGGATTCGACTCTGTCGCACGGCTTCATCGAGACGGGACCGGTTGCCCTCCTTGATGCGCGAGAAGACGGACTTGCGGTACGACAACGCCACGTCGGTACCATCCTGATCACTCAGTGCGAGGGCGGCTTCCACCGCGCTGTCGCCGCCGCCCACCACCAGCATGCGCTTGTGGCGATACTGCTCGGGCTCCAGAAGCTTGTACGCCACCTTGCTGGACACTTCACCGGGAACACCCAGCTTGCGCGGTGTTCCGCGGCGACCGATGGCCAGCAGGACACGCCGTGCAATGAACTGCCCGGACGTCGTCCGCACGGACAATTGACTGTCGAACCGCTGGATCGACTCCACACGCTGTCCGAACTCGATGGTCACCTGTGTATCGCGCAGGATGCGATGCCACAGCTCCAGAAGCTCTTCCTTGGAGACTTCCCTGCGGTCGTAGGCGCCGTACAACGGAATCTCCATGGGCTGAGTCATGACCAGTTTCTGGCGTGGATAGGAGAGCACTGCTCCTCCCACATCTTCTTCCTGCTCCACCGTGATGAAGCGCAGGCCCTGCTTGACGGCCTGCAGCGTGGCGGCCAGTCCCGCCGGGCCCGCACCGACGATGACAAGGTCCAGCGCGTCGGATGAGTCGCCGTTGAGGCTGCGACCGATGTGCTCGACCGCCTGACGTCCCTGCGTCACCGCATTGCGGATCAGGCCCATACCCCCCAGTTCGCCGGCGATGTAAACGCCCGGCACATTCGTTTCAAAGGTCTGCTGCACGAGAGGTATGTCCACGCCGCGAGTGGCTGTACCGAATACCAGTTCTACGGCGTCCATGGGGCAGGCGGCCTGGCAGGCTCCGTGACCGATGCATTTGGTGGGGGCGACAAGCTGTGCCCGTCCATCCACCAGTCCAAGGATCTCTCCTTCCGGGCAGGCATCCAGGCAGGCGGCACAGCCGATGCAGCGAATATCATCGATGACGGGATGCAGGCTCGGCGGTTCCACGAGCCCCGCCTGCACGGCGTCACTCCATCGATCTGCCGATCGCTTCCTGGTGGTGCGCATTCGCCGCACATACACGGCAGGAATCGTGACCGTGACCAGTACGGCGGCCACATATAAGAGAGTATCCAGCATTTCTAGGAGGTTTCGGCTCGGTCTGGTGGCGGTTCCGTCACAGGTTGTCTGATCATCGACCTAATCCGTTGCTGCGGGTCCTTGTACCCTAGAATCGGCTCCTAAGAGTACACAATTCAGGACCAATTTGTCCCAATTTAACCTATTGCAGGACACTGAGATACGGCACGTGCACTGCGGGCGGGATTATGTTCGCCTGGTCGCGGATTCTGACTGCGGCCTTACCACGGGTCTTGCCGCAATCGCTCGGTAGATGAGGACGAACCGCAATTCTGAGTACCCCCCAGAGGTATCCGTCAGCGGCTCAGTTGGATTATGACAGGTTGATCGTCAGGATGCAAGAGCGCAATGGCCCGGCGGCAAGGGACGCAATATGCGGAAGATCTCGAGGGCGGGGTGTCGGACAACGTCAGGCGCCGCGAGGGCCATGAGAATACTGAGATTTCTATCGGACACAACCCTGGCAGCCTGCTAGAATCGAAGCAGGAGCTGCTCCGAACTGAATCCAGGCCCCAGAGCAGTCATGAGTCCCCATGACCCAGCGCCGGGGCTTCTTGTTTGCAGGTAGCGCTCCAGTACAAACAGCACCGACGCGGACGACATGTTGCCATAGTCGCGCAGGATTTCTCGTGCGGTATCCAGCTTGCCGTTGGTCAGCGACAGGGCCTGCTCGTAGGCTTCCATCACCTTGACGCCACCCGGGTGCGTGATCAGGTGCTCGACGTCCCGGATGGAGAGGTCATGGCCGGCGAGGAAGTCCCCGATGTTCTGCTCGGCCTCACGCAGCACGATGCCCGGAATGGCGCGGGAAAAAACCACCTGCATTCCTTCACTCTCGAAGTTCCAGCCCATCACGTCGAGTGAATCGGGGAACAGGGTGCTGCGGCTGTCGACGATCTCGGCCCCGTTCGCGTCCACTTCGTCACCGGTTACCAGGACGGCCGCGGCGCCGTCTCCGAACAGGGCTGTGGCCACCAGGTTGCTCTTGCTCTGGTCGCCGAAGTGAAACGTCAGGCTACACAACTCCACAGCCACCACCAGCGTTCGTGAATTCGGATGACCCAGGGCATGGTGATAGGCATGGGCCAGCCCCGCCACGCCGCCAGCGCAGCCGAGACCCCAGATCGGCGTGCGCCGCGTGTCCGGGCGCATGCCCATTCGCCCGATCAACCGTGCGTCGATACTCGGCGTGGCGAGGCCCGTGGTGGATACGAACACCAGGTAGTCGATGTCCCGCGGCGTGAACCCGGTGCGGTCCAGACATGCGTGGATGGCATCCTCGCCCAGTC
>JAUVRN010000364.1 GCA_030597645.1 Candidatus Zixiibacteriota bacterium | reverse complement strand
GACACATGATGCGTGCAATGTCCTTCGAGCCGCAGCTCGCCTGTATGATGGAGGGAGCAGCGCTCGACATGGGCCTTGCGCCCGGCGGTAGGATGCGACAGGAGATCTACGACGACACCTACAATCTAAAGGACTGGGACCAGAGTCACTCGAGTCGTTGTTTCGTGCATATCTGTAACTCACTAGTGTGGCGTTCGGTTACTCAGGAGGTACCACCTACCACTCCGTTGACCGCAAGGGAATACCAAGACCATGGCATTCCGTGGTTCGAATACTATGCGGAAGATGCCAAGTCAGTGGGGGGATCGAAGATCTTGGACAAGCTCAAGAGCGTGGCCCAGCTAGGTAAGCAGAAAGGCGACGTGCCGCTTCCAGAGAACGAATCGATCCAACCGGATAAGATCGTGCCATTGCGCCAGGGACTCAGGAAGGGGCAGGTACGGGAGGGGATGTTTTGATTGACGATTTGCGATTTGCGATTGACCCCGTGCTTTCAGTCCGGGGTCTTTCCTTGGGGTCCTTGCACACTTCGAAATCCACGGCACATTAGTCTCATGCGATACCACAAACTGATCATCCAGATTGCGCTCGGTGCATTCCTGCTCGCGCCGGCGCCCGCTCGCTCTCAAGAAATCCGCCACGTAGACGTCACCGTACATGAGGGCACCAACATGGCGCTGGCGCTCTCTCCTGACGGACGAACCTTGGCACTGGATCTCCTGGGGAGAATCTGGACTCTTCCTGTCGCAGGAGGCGAAGCGCAACCCATCACCGACGAGTTCGGTGACACACGTCAGCCCACATGGTCGCCCGACGGCTCGCGTATTGCCTTTCAGTCCTACCGGGATGGCACTTGGCACGTCTGGAGTGTCACGGCCGACGGTTCGGAGCTGGTTCAACACACCTTCGGGCCGTACGACGACCGCGAGCCGCACTGGTCGCACGACGGAAGCAGCATCGTGTTCTCCTCCGACAGGAGCGGCAACTACGATATTTGGCAACTCGCAGTCGAGAACGGCGAGTTACAACAGCTCACCGCAAACGAGGCCAACGACTACGCGCCCGCGTTTTCACCGGACGATGCCTCAATCGCATTCATATCTGAACGAGGCGGGACCAGAGGTGTCTGGTTGCTCGAACGGGGATCCGAACCACGCCTCTTGGCCGCGGTTCCAGGACGGCTCGCCGGGCCGGCATGGAGTCCCGATGGGGAGAAGTTGGCGCTGAACACGATTCAGTCCCGCGAGAGCCGGCTCCTCCTCATAGAAGCAACTGCGGGATCCGCCGGGGAACAGAACGAGTTGGCACACGTTTCCCAGCCGGGCGAGGACGTCTTTCCGTTTCGGGCTGCCTGGATCTCGGCGACGGAGCTGTTCTACACTGCCGACGGCAGGATCAAACGCGGCTCGACTTCAGGTGAAGTGGGCGAAGAAGTTGAGTTTGAGGGAACAGTCACGCTCACACGCCACGACTACGACAGGAAGAAGCGTGATTTCGACGGCTCCGGACCGGAGCCGGTCAGGGGAATACTCGGTCCGGCAGTCTCACCAGCGGGCGATAGAATTGCCTTCACGGCGCTGGGTGATCTGTGGATCCTCCCGATAGGTGGTGAGCCTCAGCGTCTCACTGACGATCCCTATACTGATTTTGGTGCTACGTGGTCCCCCGACGGCAGTGAACTCGCCTTCGTGTCCGACCGGGAGGGGATGCTGGAGCTGTGGGTGCGTGACATGGAGTCCGGGGTCGAGCGGAAGCTCACCCAGGGCGTAACAGGGGTGTCGGTGCCGTCGTGGTCGCCCGACGGATCGCGCATCGTGTTCCGGACGGAGCAAGGTCTCTCGACTGGACTCCAGATGCTGGACCTGACCACTGGAGAAGTGGAGTCGTTGCGTAGCGATCTCTTCTTCCCGGGACGGGTCACCTGGTCACCGGATGGGTCGACGATCGCGATGGCGGTACTCCACAAGTACTCGACCCGTTACCGCGAGGGACAGAACGAGATCCTGCTGATGTCGTTGGAAGGTGAACCGGATCGCACATTCACACCCGTGCCGCACAGGAGCGTAGGGGGCCGCGCCATGGACGGTCCTGTTTGGTCGCCCGATGGTCACAACATGGCGTACGTGTCCGATGGGTTCCTGTGGGTGATACCGGTGGGTACTGATGGCGAGCCACTGGGGCCGCCACGGCGCTTGTCCAACGAACTCGCAGATGGTGTTTCGTGGACCGGAGATTCAGAGACGATCGTCTATCAAACGAATGATGGCTTGCGCCGAGTCTTCCTGTCCGGCGGTAGGGTAGAGAAAATCCCGGTGGAACTGACCTGGACCCGCAAACAGCCCACAGGTAGACTCGTCGTTCATGCTGGGGCCCTGTTTGATGGCAAAACGGATCGGTTACAGCACAACGTCGACATAGTAATAGAGGGGAATCGAATTGTCGAAGTAGTACCACATCGGAGCGACCTGCATGATGGCGAGGTCATAGACGCGTCGAATCAGACCGTCATGCCAGGGCTCATAGAATCTCACTCGCATCAGGGCTTCGGTTTCGGCGAGTCACTCGGACGCATCTGGTTGTCGTACGGTATCACGATGTTGCGCGATCCCGCATCCGATCCGTTCAAGATCCGCGAGCGGCGTGAAGCGGTCGAGGCCGGTGTACGCATTGGGCCGCGCGAGCTGGCCACGGGCAGAATGTTCGACGGCGATCGAATCTACTACTCGTTCGCCACACCAATGACGTCGGGTGCGCACCTGGATCTCGCACTCGAGCGCGCGGATCAGCTCGATTACGATTTCATCAAGACCTACGTGCGCGCGTCCGATCTGATGCAACGGCGGGTCATTGAGTTCGCTCACAGCGTAGGCATCCCGGTTGCCTCACACGAGCTGTATCCTGCGGTGGCATACGGCGGCGATCATGTCGAACACATCAGTGGAACCAGTCGTCGGGGATACTCACCCAAGGTCAGCTACCTGAACCACAGCTACCAAGACGTGATAGCGCTGCTCGGCGCTTCCGGAATGACCCTATGCCCAACAATCGGAATCATGGGTGGCTTCTGGTACTCGGCCGCCCGCGACACGACCCTGCTTGCAGACCCGCGTGTCCAGACGTTCTTCGATCCAAGTTACGTACAGATGATGACCGATCGAGGTCGGAGGTCTGGCGGGAACCTCGACGTTCTCGCGGCACGACTCGAGCCACTAGGAAGTACGGTGCGAAGAGTGGTCGACG
>JAUVRN010000099.1 GCA_030597645.1 Candidatus Zixiibacteriota bacterium | reverse complement strand
TGATACAGCAACGTAGTCGGTGGCGAACTCGTGTCACCATAGATCCAGACCTCCAGGGGACTCAACTCCGGATCCGAAACGGTCCCATCGAGCTCCACGGATGATCCAGGCGGGAATTGCGCCCCGTCAGCCGGCGCATTGAGCGTAATCTCAGGTGGTGTGATGTCAGACGGCTCGATGTCGAAGCTCCGCGTTTCCGACGTGTCGTCCTCCAGACCATCGCTCACGATCACCTTCCAGTAATACGTGCCCGTGACGAGTCTGGAGTTGGCCCAGATCTCAGATGAGGTGAGCGCCCGGCTGCTGACCCGCACCTCGTCCATCATCCCGTTCATGGCGTAGTTCGGCCACCAGCCAATGTACATGTCTGAGGATGCCTCACCCATGGCACCGCCCAGGCTACCCGTGGCCAGCATTTGCCCGTTGATATAGGATCTAAGCACGCCACCGTTGTCGCAGGTACCCGCCACATGCACCCATTCATCGAGCGGCACGCTGCCCGGAGGCGTGTCTGCGAAAGGCCAGATGTAGGGCGAACCGTCGATCATGATCTCGAATCGGAGCCCACCATTATCCATGACACGCATGGAAACGCACGAGTCCCGGGTGAAGAACTTGTTGCCCCAGCCGGTGATCGCATCCACGTAGACCCAGGCTTCACACGTTATCTCGTTCGTGGGATTCAGGCTGGGATCGTTGCCTACATTGAGGTTGTCACTGGGATCGCCATCGTACGCCAGGGACGGGCCGAACTGGCCCGCCGTGGACCACGTCGGGCCGACGATGGTCCCCGTATTGCCATTGCCACTTTCGTCTGCGACCGTGAGACCCGTGTTCTCATTCATGCGCCATAGACCGCGCGTGTCCGCCGTCACCTGCAGGACCGGTGCGTTCCACTCGTAGTTGACTTGCGTCCCGCTGACCACGCCCTCGACCATATGCAACAGATCGCTGGCATCCGATGTGGTGCCGCCGTAGATCCAGACGGTCATGGGATCGCCATCCGCATCCGTGACGGTCGCCAGCAGGTCGGCATAGTCCTGGGCCAGTATGGCTCCGTCGGCCGGCGCATCGAGCACTACGACCGGCGGCGCGTTGACCACCGTGTTGACGGTGAACGTGAAGGGCGTAGCCTGATACCCGCTGCCCACACTTTCGTCGTCAAACGCTTCGGCGTGCCAGTACCAGATTCCGTCGGCCAGTTCGCTGCCTGAAGTCACGGTATAGCTGGTATCCGTGATACCGGTAATGGTCTGCACTCCGGTCGTGAAGCCGACATCCAGTGCGTACTCAAGTGTGTACGTGCCGCCTGTTCCCGCCGTGGAGCTCCACTCGAACGTCGGCAAGTTGACCGTGATCTCTGCGGTATTCGTCGGACTCAGGAGTGTCGGCACCAAAGGCGGCGGTTCGCCCACATGGAAGTACCTGGTTTCCGACAGCACATCTATGACGCCGTCACCGGCTTCCACCCGCCAGTAGTACGTGCCGACATCCAGACGATACATGGCGGCGATTTGCGCCGCGGACAAAGCGCCGTTGGTATACCGGACTTCGTCGATCAGGCCGTCCCATCCCGAGCCGCCCATGGGTCGATCACCGATGATAAACACCGTGTCATCGACCAGCGGTGTCCCCAATCCGGCGGCACTGTCCAGCAGGACGCCGTCCAGATAGAGCCTGAGGAAGGAGCCATCCCACACGCCCACCAGGTAATGCCAGGTGCCTGTGCTCCAGTCGGATGAGGTGCCCATCGCCTCATAGGTATCCACCTCGGTATTCACCTGTAAGGACGGCGCACTGTCATGAGCTCTAATGATGAAGTTGATGGCCGAGTTGCCGCCCTTGCGGGCGATTACGTTGTATCCCGACTCACCGGGATTGAAGGACCGCGGGTTGATCCACGCCTCTATGGTCATGGGGCCGGCCACCTCCAGCTCGGTCGTACTGGGGGCTTCGACGCGGTCGTTGTCACCGTCAAAGTCGAGCGCCGAGCCGAATTGGCCTGTGACCCACGTGGCACCGGTGATGGTACCATCGTGACCATACAAGGTTGCCTCCGCCGCCGTGGATCCTGTGTTCTCGTTGACTCGCCACAGCCCCAGCGTGTTGCCGGTCACCGGGAATTCCGAAGGCTCACCGTACCAGTCATAACTCATTGTGGCCGGCACCGAGACCCCCGTCTCCTGATAGAGCAGGGTTGTTGGGGTGGGGTTCTGGTCGCCGTAGTATGATACGGTCAGCAGATCGCCATCGGGATCATCGACGTCTGCGCTCAGCTCCATGTGCCCGTATCCGGTGGTGCTGTCATCGGGTGGCGACAGCAGCGTCACGACAGGTGGATCATTGGGACCCGGGGGTTCGATGTCGAACGTGCGGGTCTCCGAGACCGCCAGCGTTACACCGTCGTCTGCCGCTACCTTCCACGAGTACGTGCCGCTCACCAACGTGTAGTTGTCGGCGATTTCCGTGGCCGTCAGCGCTCGCGCCGTGATTCTCACCTCATCGATGAGACCTTCCCACTCTGCCGAGCCTGTGGTGTTGTCGCCGATGTGCAAGACCTCGCTGTCTACCAGGGGTGTCCCGCTGGCCTCGTCACTGCCGGCCAATGCCCCGTCCACGTAGATCTTGACGCTATCGCCTTCCCACGTGCCCACCACGTAGTGCCACTCGTCGGAGCCCCAATCGGTCGCGCTACCCAGGGCGAAGTTGGAGTCCGTCGTGGTGGACTTCACCTGGAACGAGGGCAGATTGTCTTCATCCTTTCTCAGCAGATAGTTGATCGAATCGACGGAGCCCTTTCGCAATATGACCATGGTGCTGCTGGGCCAGTTGTCCGCCCTTACCCAGGCTTCGACGGTAAAGTCCGAGGTCAGCTGCAGGTCGGTCGTATTGGCGAATTCGACGTAGTCATCCGTGCCGTCAAAATCGAGCGCATAGCCGAAGCGACCTTCGGTACTCCACGTGGCGCCGGTGATAGTGCCGTCATGACCAAGAGACGTGGCGTCGGAAGCGGTGCCACCCGAACCGTCGTCAAAGTGCCACAGGCCTGCGGTAACACCGGATTCTTCCCCCAGTACCGGTGCCGTCCAGGTGTGGTTGATCGTGGCCGGATCTACAACATCCTCTTCAATATACAGAAGATCGCTGGCGTCGACCGCGTCACCGTACACCCAGACCGTCATCAAATCGCCTTCCGGGTCATCCACCTCGGCGCTCAGCGCCATCCGGTGATTGCTCGTACTGCTGTCCTGCGCCGGTGAAAGCAGCGTGATGACCGGAGGATCGTTGACCGGCGGGCCGACATCGAAGTACCGGATCTCAGAGAAGTCCTCATTGGTGCCATCGCTCGCCCACGCCTGCCAGTAGTAACGGTCGCTGGTCAGCGTGTAATTGGCCGCGATCTCGGTGGCCGTCAGCGCCCGATTGGAGAGCCTCACTTCGTCGATCAGGCCGTCCCATTCTGCGGCACCGGACGTGTTGTCGCCGATATGTAGCACATTGGCGTCGGTCAACGGCGTACCGCTGGCGGCGTCCGCGCCTGATAAGACGCCGTTCACGTAAACCTTGAGCGAATCGCCCTCCCAGACGCCGGCGACGTAATACCAGGCATCCGGGCCCCAATCGGTGGGACTGCCGAGCGCAAAGTTGCTGGTGGTCGTCGTCGAATGCACCTGGAAGCTGGGTTGATTCAGATCATCCTTGCGCAGGAGGTAGTTCATGTCCGTCCCCTTGCGCGCGATGACCAGCACACCGCTGGGCCACGCCTCGGCGTAGACCCAGGCGTCGAGCGTGAATCCGCCCGCGAGCCGCAGCTCGGGCGCATCGGCGATCTCGACATAGTCGCCGCTACCATCGAAATCGACTGCCTGACCGAACTTGCCCGCGGCCCACGTGGTGCCCGTGATTGTGCCATCGTTGCCGTAGGGACTGGCATCAGCGACAGAGGTCCCCGTGCCTTCATTGAAGTGCCAGAGTCCCACTGTGCTCGGGCGAACCTCATACTCCGTTTCACCCCAGTTGCGGAGCACGTCGACGGGGCTGCTCAGAGGCACGCTCTCCTCATAAATCAGGTCCGTCGGTGGGTTTACCGTACCACCGTCCATCCGAACCGTAACGACATCACGGACATTATCATCCACAGCGACATCGAGCTGCATGTAGGGATTGATCGTCACGCTGTCCGTCGGCGGCGAGTTCAACACGATCGACGGTGCCTGAGTGTCACCGCCGATCAGGAAGTGCGCCACGGACGTCGTCGTATCGTTGATGCCGTCGAACGCGCGGACCCGCCACGAATACTCTGCCTCCTCGAGGCGGAAATTACCGGCGATCTGGGCTGAGGTGAGCGCTCCATTGGTGTAGCGCACTTCATCGATGAGGCCGTCCCACTCTGCGCCCCCGGCCGGTTTGTCACCGATGCTCAACAGCTCGGTGTCCGTGAGCGGTGTGCCCGATCCGGCCACGCTGTCAAGCTGCACGCCATCGATATACAGTCGGGTATACGAGCCGTCCCAGACTCCCACCAGGTAGTGCCAGGAGCCGGTGCTCCAGTCGGAGGGTGAGCCCAGCGCTTCATACGTGGCCACATCCGTATGCATCTCGAACGATGGCGCCCCGTCATGGGCTCTGATGATGAAGTTGATGGCCGCGTCCTCGCCTTTGCGACAGATCACATTGTAGCCGGGATCATTGTATGAGCGGGGGTTCACCCACATCTCGATGGTCAATGGGCCCGCGATCGTCAGATCGCCAGTGTGGGCAATCTGCACGTCGTCGGCATCACCGTCAAAATCAAGGGCCGCACCGAATCGGCCGGCAGTCCAGGTCGCGCCGGTGATCGTACCGTCATGACTGTAGGAGGTTGCATCGGCCGTCGTGCTGCCGGTGTTTTCATCGAAGTGCCATAGTCCAACGGTGCCACCTTCCACCCCCAGCACGGGAGCGCTCCAATCGTAGAGAATACTGGTGGGGCTGGATGCATTTTCTTGGAGATACAAGAGGTCAGAGGCCGCGGTGGTATCGCCGTAGATCCAGATCGTCATGGGATTGCCTTCGGGCTCCGATACCGACACCTCCAACTCCATGCTCTGGTCCGTAGTGGCACTATCTTCCGGCGGTGAAGTCAGGGTGATCTGGGGCGCCGAACCGCCCGTCAGGATCGCCAGCTCAAATGGGTGAGCTTGATAACCACTGTTATTGGCACCTGCGTCTACGGCGGCAACATGCCAGTAGTAGGTGTCGTCCGCCATGACCGAGGGTGTATGCGTCGTGTCGGTCAGTCCACTGCTCGTCACCACGCCGGTGGTGAAGAGGCTGTCCGTGGCGGATACCAGCGCGGACGTGCCGCCCCCTCCGGCTGTGGAGGACCAGGTGAACTGAGGCGCTCCCGTGGCCACGGTCACGCCGTCGTTCGGCAGCAGGAGAACGGGAACGTCCGGGCCGATCAGGTTTAGCGAGAGGACGGGCGACAAGGTCTCGGGATCCGTCCCGTCATCCGCCGATGCGCGCCAGTAATAGGTCCCCGCGGGGAGTCTGTACGTGTCCTTGATTTCCGTGGCGGTCAACGCCCGGTCACAGATCCTCACCTCATCGATCGTACCCTGGAAGTCATCGCCGATCATCAGGTCGAAGGCATGGGTCCGCATGGACTCCGTGAGCGGGCTGACACCGGACAGTTCGCCGTTGATATACAGCCTGACGTAGCTTCTGCCATACGTCATGGCGACCTGGGTCCACTCATCCGGAATGGTGCCGAAGACCGATGTTCCGACCGACGAGTTGTCCTCGCCATTGTAGAGGGCGTCCATCCAGTCGTTGTCGACGAACGCGGATACCTGTCGGTCTTCATTGATCCCCAGACCATACGAGGCGCCCTTGTTGACGATGTTGGAGCCCAGTTCCGCCGTGACGATGTCCTGCGTGCTCCAGCTCGAACTGCCCTCCCAGTACATATAGTAGATCTTGTCGCCTACGATCTGGAGTTCGGGACGCCACTTGCCAGGTAGGCCCGTGGTTCTCTGCGTGGCTACCCAGTCGGTCCCGTCGAGATTCATTTCGGCGGTCCAGATCTGCCAGGTGCCCCCGTCATCGGGATAGGACCAGCCGTAGTACGCCTTGTTGCCCGCCACCCGAAAGTGAACGTGTCCTTCGGTGCGCTTGTTCGGCGTGGCCTTGTAGTCCGTTCTCTGCGTGGTGGTCCAGCCCGTACCATCCGTGTTCATGCTGGCCGTGTACACGTTCCAGATACCGGTCGGCTCGGCCATGTACACGTAGTAAATCTTGTCCTTCACCACATGGAGTTCCAGCCTGTGTCGCTCACCGCCCGGCCCCGGTCTCAGTGTTTCCGACCAGTTGGAGGGATCCATGTCGGCTGTGGCCGTGTACAGTCTGCCACCCCCCCCGTTGTCTGTGAAACTCGCGTGTAATGTGCCCTCCGCGATTTGGAAGTAGGGCGGTGGCACGTAGCCCACGCCGGTGAACTGGGTATTGGTACCGGAAAAACCGGTATTGTCTCGGTCTAAGGTGGCTGTGGTGATGGATGAAGCTCCCTGAGCGCAAAAATGAACGTAGTCCACGACTACTTGTAGTTGCGGTCAGTAGTGGTTGTTGAGATCAAACGACCGTTGCTGGCCGAGCCACCCGGTTCCATCCACATTCATGACCCCTTGATAGTGCTGCCAGAGTCCATCGGTCAGTTGACGCCAGATAACCCAGAGCGAATCGCCGGCTACTTGCATCTGCGGATGATGTTTGGTTCCGGAGGTGGAGGTCATCTGCGTGGAGCTCCAGCCCGTGCCATCGGTGTTCATTTCAGCGGTGAATACCTGAGCGCTATTGGAGAACACGCTGTAGATCTTGTCGCCGATCACCTGGAACTGCGGGCCATAGCCAATGTTCGTCGCCTGGACCACTGATCTATATCCCGGGCCTTGGCCGCTCACCCAAGCGATGACCGTGACTTCAGCGGTCAGATCCAGAGTGGGGTCATCAAGAACGCGGACGTAATCGTGGTCCCCATCAAACTCGAGGGCCGAGCCGAATTTCCCATCGGCGG
>JAUVRN010000124.1 GCA_030597645.1 Candidatus Zixiibacteriota bacterium | reverse complement strand
GCCACGCTTGATGAACCGGGGCGTTCCGCCCACCGACTTGAATGCACGCACCGGTGAGTTGACACCGCCGGGAATGACCTCCTGAGCCCGCTCCCACAGAGCCGAGGAGCGCGTGGTCGACATGGTTTCCATTACAGCCATCGGTGCCTCAGTATGTCACGCAGGTGGTAGGTGAGAATGATCGACGCACCCGCGCGCGTAATGGCAGTGAGATTCTCGACCACGAGATCACGTTCGGGCGCGAGGCCCTCGCGGGCCAGCAATTTGGCCGACGCGTATTCGCCGGAGACGTTGTAGGCCGCCACCGGCAGTTCGGTCGCCGCCCGTACTTCGGATATGACATCCAGGTATGCCAGCGCGGGTTTGACCATGACGATGTCTGCGCCTTCCATCTCGTCCAGGTCGACTTCGCGGCGCGCCTCGAGCCGATTGCGGAAATCCATCTGATCGGGTCGCCGATCGCCCTCCCCGGGCGCCGATTCTGCCGCTTCGCGAAACGGTCCGTAGTACGCCGACGCATACTTGGCCGTATACGCGAGAATGATCGTGTCGGTAAAACCGTGTGCATCGAGCGTATCCCGGATCACGCCTACTCGACCGTCCATCATGTCCGACGGGGCCACACAGTCGGCGCCCGCCGCCGCGGAAACGCGGGCCATCTCGGCGAGAATAGGCAGCGATTCATCGTTGGCGACCCGGCCGTCGTTCATCACTCCACAGTGGCCCGAGTCGGTGTAAGCGCACAGGCACACGTCACACGCCACGAACACATCCTTGCCAAAGGCATCCTTGATCAAACGGATGGCCTTTGGAACCGTACCCTGCGGATCGACCGCACCCGATGCCTTGGCGTTCTTGGCCTCGGGTACACCGAAGAGCATGATGCGATTCAGCCCCAGCGACAGATCGGCCTCGACGCTCTCCACGAGACGATCGGGTGACTCGCGCAGGATCCCCGGCATGCCCGACAGTTCTTCGCGAATGCCCGCGCCCGGCAACACGAAGTAGGGCTGAATCAGGCCGTCTGGATGCAACCGCGTCTCCGCGACGAGATCGCGGACGATGCGACTTTGCCGCAGCCGCCTGGGCCGCAATCGTAGCTCGTTCATATCAGTACCTCGGCCAGCGCTTCAAGGCTGGTTTCACGCGCCACCGTAACCGGTATGCGCAGCAGTTTCTGCATTTCCGCCTGGGTGGTCGGTCCGATCGCCGCCCATCGCGCACGCTCGGGTGTCCCGTACATGTCCACGAAGTTCTGTCCGGCCGCCGGTGAAGTCACGAGAATCCAGTCCGGCTGAACGGTCTCGGGGGCCGGGCGGGCTTCGCGCGGCGGCGTGGTCGTACGATAGACGATCAAAGGTTCGATGATGACTCCTGCGGCTTCGAGGCGAGTGGGCAGAGCATCACGATGACGCTCACCCGTGGGCCACAACACGCGCGCACCCGCAGCGGCGCGCTCGAGGATGGCGTCCGCGAACTGGCCACCGGTCCCGGGACCCACCAGGTGTACTTTGATGCCGGCTTCGCGCAACGCGTCGGCGGTCGATTCACCCACGGCTCCGATCCGAGCGTGTTTGGGTAGTCGCTCACGCAGCATCTCGACAACGAAGTAGTGTACCGCGTTGGCGGAGGTGAAGACGATCCAATCGTACTCCTCCAGCCGGTCACAGCTTCGCGCCTGCTCCTCCCGATCGCCGGCCGGCTCAAACGCCAGGGTGGGCACCGCCAGCAACCGTCCTCCCATACGCTCAACGGCTTCCCGCAAACTGTCGGTGTGTTCTGCGGAACGTGTCACGGCCACCGTTTTGCCCGTCAGGGGTTTGCGCTCCTGGGCCCAGGCGCTCTTTTGTGCCAGCAGGTCCTCGAACGCTCGACGTGCGGCCACAGACGGCGATTCTTCCGAAATATCGGTTCGGAAGGCCGTGCACGTCCCGTCCGGATCGTATGCAGCATACACGGCACGCAGTCTCACCCGCTCGTCGGCCTCGGCGTACACACCCAGCGGGAGCTTGCAGCCCCCGGCGAACAGATGCAGCAGTCCTCGTTCCGCGTCGACACATCGGCGCATCTCGGGTTCGTCGAGTTGTGACACGATCGCTTCCGTGGCGGGGTCATCGCTGCGTATCTCCAGCGCCAGGGCACCCTGCCCCGGTGCCGGCAGGAAGATGTCGGGGTCGAGTAGAACCACGTCGAGATCGGACAGGTCCGGTTTGAGCCGCAAGAGACCGGCATACGCCAGCAGGATCGCGTCGTAGTTGCCTTCCCTGAGTTTGCGCAGGCGCGTGGGTACGTTGCCGCGAATGTCACGCAACTCCAGATCCGGTGACAGCAGTTGAACCTGGGCCATGCGCCTTGCCGAAGAGGTCCCCAGTATCGCCCCTTCCCTGAGCGGAAGCGGTTGACGTTCGGCACCGTAGCCCTTGCGAATCAGCAACGACTCGCGGCGGTCGGCGCGCGACAGCACAGCCGCGACCACCAGACCGGGGGGCAGCCGGGTCGGCAGGTCCTTCAGAGAGTGAACGGCGAGATCGGCGCTGCCGTCGAGCAGCGCGTTTTCGAGCTCCTTGGTGAAGAAGCCTTTGCCCTCCAGCGCGGACAGAGGCGTAGACAGATCGAGATCGCCCTGGGTCTTCAGCGGGCGGAGCGTAGCGGTGACACCTAGTCGGTCTGCAAGGAGAGACTGAACGTGCCGGGCCTGCCAGAGGGCCAGGTCGGAATCGCGGGTGGCTATGTTCAGCATTTGGGCGGTGCCAGCCTCAGGCCCTGCACCTTGACGCCGCCGCCGGCCCCGCCGCCTCCTCTTACCTGCTCCTGATCTGCCGACCGGGCGATGGATTGGACCGGCAGGCGAAGCACGTTGGGTACGAGTTTGGTGAGCACCCAGTAGCGGACCGCCTTCTTGTCCTCGTCGGACAGGTGTGCGAGACGACCCTCCAGAAGAGTCTCCAGACCGCTTTCCGCAAATTCACGGGCGAGCTTCTGGGTATCGCCGACCAGCGGGGAGAGTGCGCTCTCCATGGCGTGCTGGTGATAGCGCTCCACTTCCTCGTCAATGATTTCGCGTGCCTGGTCGGCGGCGCGAAAGCGATCACGCCGGTTGTCCTGGGCCATTTCGCGCAGCGTTCCGAGATGACAGAGCCTCACGCCCGCCAGACATGCCACCTCATCGGAGACGTCCCGCGGGATGGCCAGGTCCAGAAACAGAAACGGTCGCGCTTCTGCACCTGCATCCATGAGTCGCTCGGCTTCGTCGCGACCGAATATGGCTTTGGGAGCGGCCGTGGCAGTACACACGGCATCGACCCGCGGCGGATCCGCCAGGAAGTCGGCCAATGACATGGCCCGCCCCTTCCACCGGTCCGCAAAGGGCTCTGCTTTGGCCAGCGTCCGGTTGACGAACAACAGGTCTTTGACGCCAAGACCCTTGAGCGCCTCAGCCAGTTTGCCGGTCATCTCGCCGGATCCGACCAGGGCAACGCGTACGTCCGGATTGGACGCCACGAGTTCGGCCAGACACTCGCGGGCCAGGTTGACGATGGATACCTTGCGAGCACCGATGTCGGTGCCCCGCCGGACTTTCTTGCCCACGTGAAACGCCGATTGGAACAGGCGCTGCAACTCGCCGCCGACGAGGCCCACGGAGCGGGATTCCGCGAAGGCCTCTTTGACCTGACCGAGAATCTGGGCTTCCCCGATCACCAGGCTGTCGAGGGACGCGGCGACGCTGAACAGATGACGCGCGGCTTCGTCTCCCCCGAGCAGGTAGAAGTTTTCGGGTTGAAACGAGACGTCGGCCCGTTCGCTGAAGAAATGGTCGAGAATGCGGTTCCGGGCCGATCTCAGCGGACGTTCTTCACGTTGCTGAAACACGAACTCCACCCGGTTGCAGGTGGCGATATACACGAGCTCTTCGAAGCCACAGCGTTCGGCCAGAGCCTTGAGTGTCTCCTGGCGTTGCTCGCGGGGGAGTGTAAGTGCGGACAGTAAATCGACGGGGGCACGGTGAATGCTGGTCCCGACAATCCCTAGTCGTTGCATGCTGAAACCTCTCCTCTGCCGGCACCCCTTATCCGTTCGCACCAAGGTAGGTTGGCCGTAACTCCATGTGTCACAAGACTGTCACATGTTGCACGATTCGTTCACACTTACGACGATCACAGGTACCCACACCTGGCCGCGGATTCTGGCTCACGAGTAGTGCCCTGTCATACAACAAGTTACGAATCCTCGAGAAAACCTTGCTGACCCGGAATTGGGCATGCCTCTTGATAGTCCATAGAGGTGATCCCCCCGGGGAGGGCGGTCTGGCAGAGGCGTCTAACCCGCTCCCCGAAATCTGCCGATAGCATAATGAGTACAATCATAAGAGGCACGAACTATGCTCAGCAAGATTACGATAGCGATAGGGGTTCTCGGGATCGGCCTGGCCCTGGTGGCCTGTGAAGAATTCCCCGTCGAGCCCGACACGACACCGCCTGTGGTGTCCATCACGTCGCCCTCGGCTAGCACGACCCACACGGACTCGATCAGGATTGCGGTGAATGCCACAGACAACGTGGGCGTGTCCAAGGTCGAGGTGTTCATCACGGGTCGTGCCCAACCGGTAGCCCGGGACACCGTTGCTCCATACAACATGCTCGTGCCCCTGGTCGAGCTGACCCCGGGACCGCAGCAGTTTTACGCCGTGGCCACCGACGAGGCGGGCAACGCCGGCTTCAGCACGACCATACCGTTCACGTCGCAGCGTACGCCGGGCCTGAAGTTCCTCGGGCAGATCAGGCTGGATGGCACCGTGCTGGATGTGGCCATCTCAGGTGACATCGCCGCGGTGGCGGCAGGAGATGGAGGTGTCATCGCGATCGACATCAGCAACGTATTCCTGCCTCAATGGATCGGCCGCTTTGATGCGGGCGACTATATGCGGGGCGTGGCCATAGTAGACCAGACGATTTACGCGGGTGCCAACGCCGGCGGTGTACGCACCCTGACGGTAAACGCCAACTCAGACACACTGCTCTCCGTGGCCTGGCTGCGGGTGGAGGGCGTAGCAGCCCAGCAGTTGTCACTCCTGGATACTACGTTGTCGGTAGCCGGTGGAGGCGGCGGACTGCTGCCGCTCAACGCTTCACAGCAAGATACGTTGGTCGAACTCGGCAAGTACGATCAGGGTGGGGATATGCAGGACGTGGAACGTATCGGCAACTACGTGTACACGGCGGAAGGTGACGAAGGGATGCGGGTGCTCGATGTCTCCAATGCCGACTCCGTGTTTGCCGTCTACCAGTTCGTACCGAGCCAGCAGGGCCAGGACCTGTACCTGACCGGTTCTCATGCATACCTGGCGGACGGCGACTTCGGCGTGCACACCTTCGACATCTCTGATCCGGCCAATCCGATCTTCCTCAGCACGTACAACGCCTCCGGCCGCCTCGTATCCGGCATCAAGGGCGAGGGTCGCTGGGTATATACCGCGGTCGGCGATTTCGGTGTGGACGTGCTCGATGCAGCCAATCCAGGCGTACTCGTGCCCGTGATGGACGGCAATTTCAACACCACAGGTCTGGCATTCCGGCTGGCGGCACATCGGGGCTACGTGTTCGTAGCCGACACCGAGTGGCTTACCATTCTCAAGTACGTCGAGCCGTAGTACGATCCGCGATACCATGTAATGGCCCAATCCGGGGGCACCCCTCAGATTGGGCCTTTCTTGTGCCGATGATTGAAGCCTCACCTATCGCGGCGGTTCGACTTTGACGTCGTCGTCGATCTTGACGTCGCTGCCGACTTTCACATCGTCACTCACTTTCGGCTTGGAGACCGTAACACCTTCCGTGCGAGCAGCTTCTTCCAGTCGTTCCAGAGAGTCCACCAGCCCGGAACACTCCCACAACGTGCCGGCCCAGTCCTCGTCGACCCGGTACAGCTTGAAGCACCGCTCTCTCGACGTCAGATTCTGACCGGCCAGCTCCGCCATGAAGGCGTCTTTCTCCTCCTGGGTAGGGCCGGATGAGAATATGCCCGCGCATCCAGTCAGCAGGAGCGCAGCGAGCACCGGCGTCGCGGTCCTTTGCAGATGGACGTTGAATTCAGCGTAGGCGAACATGGCCGGTATCCTCCTAATCACCCATGGCCTCGAGGGGAATGACCACTCCGACCAGGAAGCCGGCATACCGTCCCACACCGGTATTGCGAGTCGCACCGGTGGTATCGACCGATTCCACATAGTCGAGATTCCAGATCGCGTCGTATACGAAATCCAGGGAGATGCCCCACTTCTGGGCAAAGAACAGATCGACACCGGCCACACCCTTCCAGCCGAAGCGAATCTGCGTGTTGGT
>JAUVRN010000177.1 GCA_030597645.1 Candidatus Zixiibacteriota bacterium | reverse complement strand
TCCGGTCCGAGGTAAAGGCGATGAACCGGCCGTCCGGAGAAAACGTCGGCTCGGTGTCGATGCCTCGACTGTGGGTGAGCCGCAGGGGATTCTGCCCCGATTCCGTCAGCAGGTAGATTTCGGCGTTGCCGTCCACGGAGAGCGTAACGGCCAGCAGGTCTCCGTCGGGAGACACGGCGGGTGCCGTATTCAGTCCCTCCCTGCCGGAGATCTTCTGAACGCTGTTGTTGCCGAGCAAAAGCAACCAGAGGTCGGGATTGTCTTCGCGATACGATGTAAACACGAGCCGGTCACCGGAGGGAAACCAGCAGGGAGAGATGTTGATTTCGCCATGGTTGGTCAGCGCCCGGGCGTTGTGCCCGTCGAAATCGAACATGTAGAGGTTCTGCTCTTCGCTGCTCTGCCACGTAGCCACGATGCGGGTTTCGAATACTCGCGTGCGACCACCCCAGAGATAGTAGATCAATTCTCCGGCCACCTTGTGTGCAGACTGTCGCCAGCGATCCCAGATTCCGGTGAATGACTTTTCGAAGATCTCCTCATTGGACATCGTGCCGGTGAGCCTGAGTGTCAGCTTGAAACCGTCGCCGGTGGGTGTCACGCGGCCGGTACCGAGGTACTCCGCGCCAAGATGCGCCCAGCCCTGTTGATCCAGCGCCGTGACGCCCATGAGCTTGAGATAGAGCGAGTCGAAGCGGATGATCTTGAAATAGCCTGAAAACGCGAGATCTTGTCGGATGACCTCGCCCAGCTCCGAAATGATGCGCAGTTGCTCGGGCGTAGTACTGCCGCCGCCCAGTGTCAGATCCTCAATCGCTACAGGCAGACGGTGCCCGCGACTGGTACGGATACGTCGTTCGATCGGTTCCTCCTGAGCGTGCGCGGCGGAGAAGCCGCAGACGAGGAGAACCACCAAGGGGAGCCGCACGGCTCGCGTCACGGCACGTACTCGAAGATGATACGCATCACGATGTATTCCTGTCTCATGCTGCGGGGGAAGGGGGGATACGGCGCCGCTTCGTACACGGCGCGCACGGTGGAGTTGTCGAAGACCGGCATGCCGGATGAGCGCTCCAGTGCGATCTGGGATGCGCGCCCGCCCTCGTCCACGCGGAACACCACACTGCAGATAATCGTGTCGGGCAGCTTGGCGGGATTCCGCCACGAGTAATATACTTTGTTGACGATACGATCCGGGTATGTGCCTGCCCGTCCGCCGGAACGCCCGCTCTGGACACCCAGGAGACTCCCACTCGTGACGGCCCCGGCGCCACTCTGCACCCGTGATTCGAAGATCTCGTCGGAGCCTGCGCCCTGTTCTTCTTGCGCCACCGGTGGGGGTGTGGCCTCACGCTGAACCTGCGGCCGGGGTTTGGGCTTCGGTTGGTCCGGCGGGGGCTCGTCTCGGGGCCTGGGTTCTACGGGAATCGCCTCCGGTTCCGGGATCGACACCCGGGGCACCTCGTCCGGCGTGGCCACGTCGGCGGCGTGGCTCGGCACGTCCACCTCCGGAATGTTCACCATCCCCGCAGGCAATGCGTCTACAGGCGTCACGTTCATAATCTGATCCGGCGGGATGGGAGGCGGCAGACTGGCTCCGGGTGATGTAACCAGGACCAGCAGAACCAGCAGCGCCGTATGCGCCAGCGCTGAACCGATCAGCTCGCGCTTCATCAGGTGCGCCCGTCTACGGCCCGCTCGGCGCCGTCAACTCGCCGTCGTACGGTGCGGTGACGAGACCGAGCGACGCAAACCCCGCCTTCTTGATCCGGCTCACGAGATCGACCACTTCGCCGTAAGGAACGTCCTTGTCGGCTCTGAGATATACGGCCGTATAGCCTTTCTGTTCCCCGATCTCCTGAAGTCGCGATTCGAAGTCCCTGGGATTGACGAAGTAGTCGCGGCCGTCGACGGAAAAGAAGAGCGCGCCCTGCTCGTTGATGGTGACGAGCATGCCCTCGTTGAAGTCGGTATCTCGTGTCGTCGTCTGCGGCAGTTCGACTTCGATGACGGACTGCAGAAGAGGTGCTGATATCATGAAGATGATGAGTAATACCAGCACCACGTCGACCATGTTGGCGACGTTGATGTCAGACAGGCTTCGAAGGGTCGGCTGGGATCGAACTCTCCGCACGCAGCGTCTCTTTCCGAAGGGCTGTTAGAAATTCGGTGATGAATCCGGTCATCGCGGCATTCAGGCGACGCAGACGCGAGCCGGCGTAATTGAATCCGATGACGGCCGGAATGGCTGCAGCGAGACCGACGATCGTCGCGATCAGGGCCTCGGCGATGCCGGGCGCCACCACGGCCAGCGATGCGGAACCGGTCAGACCGATGTCCATGAAAGCCACCATGACCCCCCAGATCGTACCCAGCAGGCCGAGAAACGGCGCCGTGTTCGCCGTGGTCGCCAGAAAGGTGGTCGTGGCCGAGAGCTTGCCGTCCTGCTCGCTCTGCTCTCGCTCCATGGCCGACATGATGCTCTCCATCTCCGCATCGGAGAGCCCTCCGATGGGTCGCTCGGTACCGGATCGACGCAGAACCCGCAGATCCTCGTACTCGCGTGCACCCGCCTCGAACAGCGGGGTCAGCGGTGAATCGTGAATGGCCACCAATTCGTTGTACACATCGCTGAGCCGATCGCGACCTCGGAAGGCACGCAGGAACTGGGCATTGGCGGCCTCGGCGCGGCGATACAGACGCCACCGTGAGTACATGATCGCCCACGATATGACCGACATGATCGCCAGCACCAGCAGCACGATGGCGCCAAACGCGGTGGATTGTATGATGAGGTCCCAGATACGACTCTGGGCCAGAGGTATTACCGTATTCAGTTGTCCCCTCCTTCGGCGCTGTTCCCAGGCTCAATGTCCACGACGATCCAATGGCGAGCAAGCAAAATCCCGTCCATGTAAACCTTGTACACCGTGCCCGCGCAGTCGTTTCCACTCACCCCCTCTGCGCCGGACGCGTCCGTTCCGATGGCACAACCTCAATCGCAGCATTGAGTTGTCACCAAGCCAGCTTGACCGGCGGCAGTAAGGGCCGTTGATTTATCCGCCAGCATGAGCAGGGCTCCGCGGAAACGACTGGAGGAGCTGCGAAAGCTGATTCGCCGCGCCGATCACGACTACTATATTCTCGATCGCCCCACCCTCTCGGATGCGGAGTATGATCTTCTGTTCGACGAACTGCGACGGATCGAGGGCGACCACACCGACTGGATCACACTCGACTCGCCTTCGCAGCGTGTGGGGTACCCTATCGCCGCGACCTTTCAGCCAGTGCGTCACGCGGTACCGCTCCTGAGCCTGGCCAAGTGTACTACGCGCGAGGAGTTCGACGGGTTCGAAGCTCGCAGCCGACGGTATCTCAAGGACTTCGAAGACCAGTTCGAGTACAGTTGCGAACCCAAGTTCGATGGACTGGCGGTAGAACTGACCTACGAAGACCGTGTGCTGACCGTCGCGTCCACGCGCGGCGACGGCACCACAGGCGAGAACATCACGGCCAACATGCGCACGATCCGCTCCGTTCCGCTGACGCTGGCCGATGGCGCCCCGGGCATCATGGACGTGCGTGGTGAAGTCGTGCTCGGGAAACGCGCCTTTGAAGACCTCAACCGCGCGCGCGAAGAAGAGGGGGCGGAACTGTTCGCCAACCCGCGCAACGCCGCCGCCGGAGCGGTACGGCAACTCGACCCGAAGATGACGGCGGCACGGCCGCTGCAGTTCTTTGCTTACGGAACGGGACGCCGCGAGGGCGTGGATGCGGTGGATCAGGCGGCGATACTCGCTCACCTCAGGGCGTGGGGATTTCTGATCCACCCGGCTGTGACGTCGTGCCTCGGCGCGGACGAGGTAGAAGCGTTCTACAGGCATATCCTGTCGGAACGCGAGGCGTCGGACTGGGAGATGGATGGTGTCGTGCTGAAAATCAACGATATTGCACTGCAGCAACGCCTGGGTGCGCTGTCCCGGACGCCCCGATGGGCCATCGCCTGGAAGTTTCCTCCTCAGGAAGCGCATACACAGATCGAAGACATCCAGGTTCAGGTCGGTCGGACCGGTGTGCTCACGCCGGTGGCGCACCTCAGGCCGGTACGCGTCGGCGGTGTGGAGGTGAGGCGCGCCACCCTGCACAACGCCCTGGAACTGCAACGCAAGGATCTCAGAATAGGCGACACGGTGGTGATACGACGCGCAGGCGACGTGATCCCTGAGGTGGTGCGCGTTCTGCCGGATCAACGTACGGGCGGCGAGCGGACGTTCAGCATGCCGGACCGATGTCCCGTGTGCGATACACCGGTGGTGCGGGGAGACGATGCCGTGGCGATCCGGTGTCCCAATCTCACCTGCCCCGCTCAGGTCCGCGAACGACTCTTCCACTTTGCGGGACGCGGTGCTATGGACATCGAAGGGCTCGGCAATCAACTGATCGATCAGCTGGTCACCCGGGGCCTCGTGCACGATCCGGCCGATCTGTTCTCGCTGAAGCAGGATGATCTGCTGCCTCTGGATCTGATGGCGCAGAAGCGGGCCGACAACCTGCTGGCCGCCCTGGCCGAGGCGAAACGCCGGCCCCTGGCCCGCGTCATCGCCGCGCTGGGAATCCCCAGCGTCGGAGAACACACGGCAAGCGTGCTGGCCCGACAGTTCAGAACGATCGATGCACTGATGGACGCGGACCTGGAACAGCTGGCGAGCGCCCCGGATGTGGGACCCATCATCGCCCGATCCATCCGGACTTTTTTTGATGCCGCAGCGACGCAAGACATGATTCGTCGGATGAAATCGGCCGGCGTAGCCTTCCCACCGGAGTCCGGACGTTCGGGCGAACAGCCTCTGGCCGGCACGACCTTCGTACTGACCGGTACGCTCCAGGGCGTCACGCGGCAGGAGGCGAAGCAACGGATCGAGGCGCTGGGCGGCAGAGTGGCCGGCTCGGTCAGTCTAAAGACGAACTATGTGGTAGCGGGAGACGATTCCGGTTCCAAAGTGGACCGGGCACGCGAACTCGACATCACCATACTCACCCAGCGGGAGTGGGAGGAGCTACTCGATGACAGCCTCTGAATCGGATGGATCGCATCCCGGACCCAGGGCCACCGAGTCG
>JAUVRN010000422.1 GCA_030597645.1 Candidatus Zixiibacteriota bacterium | reverse complement strand
GGTCGCCAGTGGCGGAGACATAAACGGCGACGGCTATTTCGACCTGATCACGTCCGATCGTACCAACCCGGTGGGGGGGGCGAGTGCCGGTGCGGCCTTCGTGTATTACCTGGGCGACCAGGATGGTGACGGCTGGGAAAACTTCTGCGACAACTGCCCGGCCACGCCCAACCCATTACAGGAAGATGACAACGGTAACAGCGTCGGAGATGCCTGCGAGATTGCAGACACCCTGGTCTTCTACCTGTTCTCTCCCGTGCACATGGTGGTTACCGATCCTGTGGGTGATTCCATCGGCATGGGATTCAACACCATCCTGAACGGATCCGACTATGACACCCTGACGGACTTCAACCTGGACACCGAGCGTGATGACATCGTGACCATCCCAAACCCGATCGCGGGCGAATACGATGTGCGTATGATCCGCGATGATGGTGTGCCTGATTCGGCCAGGTTTACGCTGGCGATACGCATCGACGGCAATCAGCTCTTCGAGGACGAAGCCTACAGCAACATAGAGGTGGCCGCCCTCGGCACCACGGTGCCGGACACGTACACCTGGACAGCCGCGACCACGCTGCCGGGAGATGCCAACGCGGACGGAGTGACTAATTCTGCGGACATCATCTATCTGGTGAATCACGTCTTCAAGGGAGGGCCCGGGTCGGTGGTGCCGGGCCACGGCGACGTGAACTGCGACGATGCGGTCACCTCGGCCGACATCATCTACCTGGTGAACTACGTGTTCAAGGGCGGGGCATCCCCCTGTTCTCAGACAGGGGGGTGACGCACCACGGCATTCCCTATCGGACAGGTCGTCACCTGGCTCTTGAGTTGGTGAGCTCTCTTCTGTAGATTGGGCAATTCGAGTCTGACACCAATCCCTGGCTCGGGACCCGATGCAGAACCGATGAGGCCCAACCATGAGCAATCGTATCAGGATCATCATCACCGGTGGCACGTTCGACAAGGAGTACAATGAACTCACGGGTGAGCTGTATTTTCGCGACTCCCACGTGCCGCGAGTACTCAAGCTGGGCCGGGCGCGCCTGGATGTCACGGTCCGCACGATCATGCTGTTGGACAGCAACGAAATGACGGATGGGGACCGCGAGACCATAGCCAAGAACTGTACCCATGCCGATGAGAATTACATCGTCGTTACGCATGGAACCGACACGATGGTAGAAACGGCGGAGATTATCGCCCGGAGCAACAAGGACAAGACCGTCGTCCTGACCGGTGCCATGGTGCCATACACCTTCGGTAGTTCCGATGGGCTGTTCAATCTGGGCAGCGCAATCGCCTTTGTGCAGACGCTGCCGGCCGGCGTGTACATCGCCATGAACGGCCGCTATTTCACCTGGGACAACGTCGATAAGAACAAGCAGATCGGCGAGTTCCAGGAGCGTCAGAACAAGCCCGAATCCGATCGCGCACGGCCAGAGCCCGATTCGGGGATGACCCGCTGAGACCTGTGGTCATTTCCTGAGGTCCCTGTTCATTCGGGTACAGAAAAGAGAGATCCTGAACCATGCGTATGGACAAACTTCGGCTGCAGTTCACCGACGTCCAACCGGCTCCCGAACCCGCCACGCCCAGTGCGGCAGATTGATGCAGTACCAGGATTACTACGAGACCCTGGGCGTCCGTCGTGGTGCGACGCAGGACGAGATCAAGAGCGCCTACCGCAAGCTCGCCCGCAAGCATCATCCAGACGTCAGCAAAGAGGCCGGTGCAGACAAGAAGTTCAAGAAGATCGGCGAGGCCTACGAAGTACTCAAGAACCCCGAAAAGCGCGCCGCGTACGATCAACTCGGGGCCAACTGGCAGGCCGGCCAGGATTTCAGACCACCCCCTGACTGGAACGAAGGATTCGAGTTTACGGGCGGCTACAGAAGCGTCGATCCATCGCAATTCAGCGACTTCTTCGAATCACTGTTCGGCGGCACCCGGGCCGGCGGCGGGGCCAGGAGGAGACGTTCCGTCCGCGCCCGTGGTGAGGACCATCATGCCCGGATCAGTATCGACCTCGAAGACTCCTACGAGGGGGCGACGCGCACCTTGACACTGCGCGCGGCCAAACTCACAGATGATGGCCACGTGACGACCGAGGAACGCACGCTCAACGTACGCATTCCCAAGGGCATCCATCAGGGCCGGCAGATTCGCCTCTCAGGTCAGGGTGGACCGGGCGTCGGCGGTGCGAAGCCCGGTGATCTCTACCTGGAGGTCGACATCAAGCCGCACCCCCGCTATCGAGTGGACGGCGCCGATGTCTATCTCGACCTGCCGGTGGCGCCGTGGGAGGCTGCGCTCGGAGCCTCTGTCAAGGTGCCGATTCCGTCCGGACTGATCGACCTCAAGATCCCGCCGGGATCGGTTCAGGGCAATACGTTGCGCCTGACGGGGCGCGGTATCCCGGCGAAGAAGCCCGGTGATCTTTACCTGGTTCTGCAGATTACGCTGCCCCCTGCGGACACCAAAGAAGCCAAGCAGGCCTACGAGCAGATGAAAGAAAAGCTGGATTTCAACCCGCGTGCGGGACTGGAGACATAGATGGCGCGCGAGATCGTAACCGTGGTTTCCGGAGAGCTGGTGGTTGTCAGCCGGAAGCGTACGGGGCGGACGCCCGTCGTATGATTGTTGTCAGCCGCAGGCGAATCGCCTAGTCTAACTCCTGCAACGCGCAGTTCAGCACGCAGCCTGTCAGGTCGGAGAGTCGCACCATGGGTCAGCCAGCATCCAACGTCGAGAGCACCCGCGCCGCCGAAGCCCTTCGGTCCGCGCTGAAGAGCCAGTATTACGCCGCGCTGGCGATGTTGAGCGAGGCC
>JAUVRN010000262.1 GCA_030597645.1 Candidatus Zixiibacteriota bacterium | reverse complement strand
GCCGGATCTGCGGTGGACCAAAGAGAAGGCCGTACGACGCGAGCTGACGTTTCGCTCGGGCTCCACCTACAGCCGCGAGGCGTTGATCAAGTCCGAGGAGTGGCTCTACCTCTCGGGGCTCTTCGACTACGTGGCGCTGGAAGCCGTAACCGGTTCGCTGCTCGTGGACACGACGCCGGCGTTTCGAATCCGGGGTGTGGAGCGCAAACCGCTGTTCATCAATGCCCGCACCGGACTGAGACAGGACCTGCAGTTCAACATGATCTGGGGAACGCAGGTGGAGGTGGGCGACCGCAACTTCACAGGCCGGGGCCGGCAACTCCGTGTATTCGCACTGGCCGACATCATCACCGAGGCAGAGGACGATCCGTTCTCACTGCGCCTGGTGCCATCCCGGTTTCGCTTTGCAGGCGCCTTCACGGAACCGTGGCCGGTGGGCCTCCGACTGCCGACCACTTTCGAACTCGCCTACGAACCGCCCATATCCGACCCACTGCGACCGTACACGATCCAGCGCTGGCAGGGGCTGATGACCCTGCTGAAACGATGGTCGCTCAAGAACCAGGCGTGGCTGAGGTTCGAGTACGAAAAGGTGGACATCTTCGACGTCGATCCTGACGCGGCCGAACGATTCAAGGCGGACAGCGGCCTCCAGGCAACCAGCTCCATCACGCTTGGTATGCGGCGTGACGGACGGGACGCACCCCTGGCCCCCACCCGCGGGTCGTTGACCTTCGGCGCGCTCAAGTACGCGGGCGGTTTTCTGGGCGGCGACAACGATTACATCCAGCTGGAGGGATCGTGGTCGCGATACTACCGCCGGGAGGCGTCCGTCAACACCGTGGCACACCGCCTGCTCCTCGGATATCTGCAGGCCACCCGCGACGACCTGCGGGTGCCGTCTCAGGAGCTGTACTTCCTGGGTGGCGCCAATACGGTCAGGGGCTTTCGGGAGAATTCTCTGGGCCCCAGAGACTCGCTGGGCGACCCGATCGGCGGCCAGTTCTTGATCGTGGGCAACCTCGAGCTTCGCAGACCACTTCTGGGACGCCTGTGGATGTCGCTCTTTGTGGACATCGGCAACCTCTGGAATCGGGTCAACGACTTCAAGATGACCGAGTGGAACGTCGGCGCCGGTGTCGGACTGCAGTTCATGTCGCCGGTGGGCCCCCTGCGGGTGGACTACGCACGCCGCGTGATTCGGGTGGACGAGGAACCGGGTGGTCAGTTACACTTGTCCATCGGCTATGCGTTCTAGTGCCGTGTCCTCGCAGGAAGCACGTGGAGTCATCCTGTGAGCTCTCTTTCCGCGGCATCCGCAAGGAGGACATGAAATGGCCCGTCCACTCGTCGGCATCACGAATCGCCACGAAGCGTCTGATCCCGATCGTACGATTCACAACATCCACGCGTACGACTACAATTTCGTCGCCTACGCGGAGCGTGTAGCCCGGGCCGGGGGCATCCCCGTGGGGCTGCCCAATGTCACGGATGCCGTCGATCCCCGGGACTACGTCGATCGAATCGACGTGTTGCTGCTCTCCGGCGGCGAGGACGTGCACCCCACGCACTACCGCGAGAAACCGGCGGCGGACAACCTGGAGTTGCGGGAAGCCCGCGACCAGTTCGAACTTCCGCTGATTCGAGCGTTTCTCGAAGCGTCGCGCCCGGTGTACGCCATCTGCCGGGGACTGCAGGCGCTCAACGTGGCGCTCGGCGGCACGCTGTACCAGGATCTGCTGCAGTTCCCCAACGCCGAGCAGCACACCCGTGAGGGACACGAGTACACCCGCACCCACGTAGTTCGCATCATCCCTGATTCACGTCTCGCACAGGTCTGCGGCAGCGACGAGCTTCTGGTCAATACGTCACATCACCAGATGGTCAAGGATGTGGCACCCGGATTGCGGGCGGTGGCCTGGTCGGCTCCCGACGGCATCATCGAAGCGGTGGAATCGAGTGACGACAAGCCCGTGCTGGCCGTGCAGTGGCATCCCGAGATGATGGACGATGAGGCGAGCGATCGGTTCTTCAGAGCGGTGGTGCAGGGCTAGGATCGTGTCCCCGTGACCTTCCGCTGCGGTCCTGGTACTCGGTCGGGTACCTTCCGGTAAAACAGGCGTGACAGAAATTGTCGGGCCGATCGAACTGCTCGGCGACTGCATCGAGACCACCCAGAGAGAGATAATGCAACGAGTCGGCATCGATCATCGTCCGGATCTCGTCGATCGTGTGCCCTGAGGCGGCCAGCTCGTCCAGCTCGGGCGTATCGATGCCGTAATAGCAACAGCCGATGATGGGCGGAGACGCGATGCGCACGTGCACCTCCACGTCACGGTCCCCCAGCCCGGCCTTGACCGCGGCCTCGCGGACCATCGCGATCAAGAGCCGCAGCGTGGTCGACCGAACCAGCGAATCGTCGACGATGACGAACCGCCGGTACTGTTCCAGCAGCGACAGCATGATGGTGAACTTCAGGTGGACCAGGTCCTCCCGGTTGGACTGGCCGGCGATCTGGAACGTGCGCGGGATATAGGGATTGCGGATGAACAGTTCCCGCAGAGGCAGGCCCAGCTCGCTGGCGTAGCCGAGCGCGGCGAAACGGCCCGAGTCGGGCACGGGCACGACCGCCGCGCCCTCGAGTGGCTGCTCCCGCGCCATCTGCCGGCCGATCTGATCGCGGAAAAAACCGACGTCTTTCTTGTCTTCGAACACCCGGCTGTCGGGCCGCGCAAAGTAGATCGGTTCGAATATGCACTTCTGGCGATTCTGCCGCGAATCCACGAGCTGGTGTTCCTCACGTGTGCCGTCCAGCGTGATCCGGATGACTTCGCCCGGCCGGACCTCGCGTTCGATGACGGCATCCCGCTCGTGAAAGGCACAGCTCTCGGACGCGAACACGGTAGCATCGCGCCAGCGACCGATATAGAGCGGACGGAAACCCAAGGGATCGCGGTAGACGTAGAGTTCCCGCAGCGTCATCAGGCAGCCTGAGTAGGCCCCGGGAGTGGTCTCCATCATGTACCGGATGCCGGTGAGCAGGTGACCACCGTGTCTCGCGGCTCCGTGCAGGATCTTCTTGAGGATGACTTCTCCATCGTTGCCGCTCAACATCACGGTGCCGGCGGCTTCCAGGTCTTCGATCTCCTGCCGCAGCATGGGCAGATCACCGTTGGTGGCGTTGGCGTAGAAACCGTCAAGCAGCGTCATCCAGTGCGGCTGAGCACTCAGGGCATCGGTGCCGCCGGCGGTAGCATAGCGCGTCTGCCCGATGGCGATGCGCGGTTGACGCCGGTTGAACTCGTCCCGGCGCTGCTTGTTGAACACCTGGGACACCATACCCTTGTCCTTGAAGTGACCGAACTTGCGCCCGTTACTGTAGCAGCAGCCGAAGTTCTCCTGACCCCTGTGCTGCAAGTTGAAGCCCTGCAGTCCGAAGAATTTTGCCAGACTGGGGTCCCAGTCCGGGGCACAGTATCCGAGAATCCCGCACATGCTTACACCACCCGCTTAGCTAGCCGTTGAGTCCGCGTTTCTTTTCCTGTTCCGCACGCCTCGCTCTCGCGTCGGCGTCCGCTCCAGCGGCATCGGAGTCCCACGTATCAGACGCCGTGATCCAGCCACCAAGATGGCGCCACACGATGCCGGCCAGGGCGTCCAGGTGATCGGGCCGATCGTTGAGTGCCCTGATATACCGCAGGTCGCGACCGCCGGCCTCGAGGAAGCGCCCACGATTCTCGTCGCCGATCTCTTCGAGTGTCTCGAGGCAGTCGGCGGAGAACCCGGGACAGATGACGTCGACACGGCCGAGACCTGCCCTCCCCCACGCCGTGAGCGTTTCGTCGGTGTACGGCTGGAGCCACACCTCGTGACCAAAGCGCGACTGAAAGGCCAGATGCCGGTCCCCCTCCGGCAACTGCAGGCGGTCCCACAACACCCTCGCCGTTTTGCAACACTGGCAGTGATAGGGGTCGCCCTGCTGCAGGCAGCGCCTGGGGAGGCCGTGAAACGACAGCAGCAGACGATCCGGCCGCCCGTGCTCCGCCTGGTAGTCGCGAATGCTCGCCGCCAGGGCTTCGATGTACGCCGCGTCGTCGTGGTAGTGG
>JAUVRN010000128.1 GCA_030597645.1 Candidatus Zixiibacteriota bacterium | reverse complement strand
GCTCATTCCGTGCCATGTAGTAGCACTGGTTTTCCCGCGCCAGGCGACGCATGAGCATGCGGCCGCGCATCCGGTTCTTGGCGCGCAGGAGTTCCAGCTCCGTGGGCGGCTCGTTCTGCATCTGTGCCAGCTCTCCGAGCATACCGTCCAGGGCAACCTGGTAGTTGTCGGCACCGGTGCCCATACGGCACACCAGCCAGCCGAACTCCGGCGCATAACCGACGCCGGCACCGACCGAGTAGGCCAGTCCCTGCTTTTCGCGGAGATTGCCGGCGAGTCGCTCGGAAAGAACACGCGTCATGAGCTGCACCGCCGCGGCATCGCCGGCACCGGGTCCGCTGACCGTGCGGCCGATGTAGATCTGAATCTGGGCCTTGTCCATCTCCCGGTGACGGTGCACGACCGATTCGGGATCCGTGGGTACGGCCTGTGTCATCCCTACGGGTGGATCGAGCGCCGGAACCGAACCGAATGTACGGCCGATCCACTGCATCACGTCTTCGGGCTCGGCACCAGTGGCCACCGCGAGACTCATGTTCCTGGGCGATGCATAGGTGGGCCAGAACGTCCGCAGGTCAGCGGCGGTCAGGCGACCGATGCTGGCGGGCGAGCCCATTTCGTTGTGCGCCAGCGGTCCGCCCGAGAACATCTCGTCGTAGAGCTCCGACCGGGCCTCCTTCGAGGAAGACTGACCCTGCATCCCCAGCGCCGCCATCATCTCGCCACGAACCTGCTCCACCGCGCCCTCCTCGAAACGCGGAGACGTAACCAGCGTGTACAGCAGAGAGAGGGCCTCGGAAGCCGACTCATCCAGGGCCTTGTACTTGATAAAGGAGAACTGCGGACTGGTGTAAAAGTCGTCATATGGGATATACGGATTGTCGGTGACCGTCAGCGAAGCACCCAGCTCGGCCAGGCGCCGCGACACACCCGCCTCGTCATAGTCGCCCGCGCCGTGCTCCAGTACACGCTGGCAGAAATCGACTATGCCCTCCCGTCCGGGCGGCTCCGAGGCCGACCGGTTACGAAACATTACGGTGGCGCCAAACATCCTGGAGTCGGCATTGGACTTGACGATCGCAGTCAGTCCGTTCGGAAACACCCGGTACGCGTAGCGATCTTCGGACCTGAGTGTGGTGGCCGTCGTGACCGGCGGCGAGGTGACATACATCGCGTGGTATTCCGGACAGCAGTCCCGGTACATCGCCACGGCGTCGCGCAGGTCGCGCTCCGTCACGGCCCCCATCTGCTCGACGCGCTTCGCCACGTGTTCCCAGCCGGCTACGCCGATGCGCTGAGCGCGCATGATGCCGTAGTAGTGCAGTCTCTCCTTGAGCGCGTACTCCTCCGCCTTGGCGGCCGTGACGAGACCTGCGATCTCGGACGGGTCGGGCAGATCCGTCGCAGCGCGGACGAGCCCCCGCAGGACCACGGCCAGCGCGGCGGCCGAATCGGTGCCGGGTTTGAGCGTCAGGTCGATCTCCAGCTCCGTGCCCCCCTCACGCACGCCCAGCGAGATGTAGGCCCGTGAGGCTACAGCCGACGCACCTTCCTTGACGGTCTGCAGAAAGGGCGAACGCCCGGGCTGGTTAAGATACTCCACCCACACTTCGATCGCGGGAAACACGCGGCTGTCCCAGTGAAACGTCGGAATGGACACGAGCAGCCGGGCGTCCGGCACCTCGAGGTAACGGGTTTCAAATGCCTGTCCCCCGCCGGCGTACTCCTCCTGTGCGGTTACGCCGATCCCCTCCACAGGCCCCGGGCGAGCTCCACCGAAAAAGCGGTTCACCGAAACGCGCATCGCGGCCGATTCGAAGTCCCCCATGACGAGCACGGTCATGTTGTTGGGCACGTACCAGGTTTGGTAGTAGTCGAGGACTTCTTCACGTGAAATGGTTGCGATGATGTTGAGTTCACCGAGCACGGGTCGGGCATAGGGGGTGCCGCGGTATCGAAAGGCATCAAAGGCCTTTTGTACCTGGTAGTCGGAGTTGTCGGTGTCGCGGCGGATCTCCTCTGTGACGATGCCGCGTTCCTTTTCGACCTTGGCAGCCGGCAGAATCGAGTTGAAGAGCATGTCGGACATCACCGCCAGCCCTGTGTCGATGTACTCGCGCGGCATGAGGACGAGGTAACCGGTCATTTCCTTGCGCGTGAATGCGTTGATATAACCGCCGAACAGCTCGATCCGTGGCTCGATCTCCGCCTGGCTGCGTGCGGCCGTGCCGTTGAAGAGAAGGTGTTCGAGAAAGTGTGTGGCGCCGTTGATGTGCGGCGACTCGAACCGTGAGCCCGCACGCACGAACACCATAGCCGCCACCATGGGTGAGGCATGGCTCTCTTCGGTCACGACCTGCACCCCGTTGTTGAGGGTGTAGCTGTCCGCTGCTGCGGCCCCGGAAGCGACGAGCAGCATTGCCAGAGTGAGAAGAGACTTACGCATTGTGATCAATCTCCTGCCGACCCGCGCCGGATCGAAAGACGTTTTAGTCGTTGTCCCGCAAAAGGATGCAGGAGGCCAGCCGAGTCGGCAACCGAATTGTCCCCTGCCGGGGATCCGCACGCGTACGCGGGTGAATTCGATTGACAAGGGGAGGCGTCGCGGTATATTGGTGGCTTCGAATTTTTGCGGCAATCTGGTTATGACACAAGGAGTTAACTAGATGCAGCGGACACCGCTATGGCTGGTTCTGCTGACTTTGTTCTTGATCGCGTTCTCCGCCTATGCGCTTTACCCGTCGTTCCAGCTATACGGAATGTCGGTCGAGGAGCGCCAGGAGATGGCGGACACGGATCCCGGGGCGCTGGTCGATCTCGAACAGCGGGCCATCAAGCTGGGCCTGGACCTGCGCGGCGGCATGCACGTGGTGCTCGAAGTCGACAAGTCCAAGCTCAACGAAAACGAGAAATCCGACGCCACGGACCGCGCGCTGGAAGTGATTCGCAACCGCGTGGACGAGTTCGGTGTGGCGGAACCGCTGATTCAGAAGTCGGGCGATGACCGCATCATCGTCGAATTGCCAGGTATCGCCGACCCCAAGCGGGCGCGCGAGCTGATCGGACGCACGGCACAGCTCGAGTTCAAGCTCATGCCCTCGGCTTCGGATCAGCAGAGCGTGCTGGACCGTATCGACCGTGCGGTGGCCGCCGCGCTGCCGGATGAAATCGAAGCGCTCGCACGCGGCGTCGATCTGTCCACGGAGCCGATAGACCTGTTCGCCGACACGGGTGTGGTCGATCTGTACGCGGACGAGGACACGGCCGCGACCACAGATGCCGACGACACGACCACAGCCGACAGCGCGGCCCTCGCCGCGATCGCCGATACGGCGGCACCGCAGGATACGCTGTTCGACTCGGCCCTCGCCGCCCGGCCCTTCACGATGCTTCTCAATCAGGGCGGTGGCTACGGTATGATCGTGGACGCTCCCGACGTGCCGACCATCAAGCGGTACCTGGCGCTGCCGGAAGTACAGTCGGCCCTTCCCCTGGGGATCCAGATGGCCTGGGGCACGCGCAAGAGCACCGACCGGGGGCGCATCATCGAGTACCTTTACATTCTCAATTCACGGGTGGAGATGTCGGGGCAGTACCTGACGGACGCCCGCCCCCAGATCAACCAGGAGACCGGCGGCTACCAGGTGAGCTTCGAGCTGACGCGGGAGGGCGGCTCGCGATTCTATCGCATCACGCGCGCGAACATCGGCAACCCGCTGGTCATCATGCTCGACAACCGGGTGGAATCGGCCGCCACCATCCAGAGCGCTATCCGCGACCAGGGTCGTATCACCCTCGGCACGGGCGCCCAGTGGGACGAAGCCAAGGACCTGTCGATCGTGCTGCGCGCCGGTGCACTGCCGGCACCGGTGATCATCGTCGAGAACAACGTGGTGGGGCCGTCGCTCGGTCACGACTCCATCCAGAAGGGAACCTATTCGGCGCTGGTGGGGCTCGTACTGGTGGTGCTCTTCATGCTGTTCTACTACAGGGTCTCGGGACTCGTAGCCGACATCGCCCTGCTGTTCAACCTGATGTTTCTCATGGCGTTCATGGCAGCCATACACGCCACGCTCACCATGCCCGGCATCGCCGGTATCATCCTGACGATGGGCATGTCCGTGGACTCCAACGTGCTGATTCTCGAACGCATTCGGGAGGAACTGCGCACAGGCAAGACCGTGCGCGCAGCCATCGACGTGGGGTACAGTCGTGCACTGCTGACCATTATCGACGCTCACGTTACCACGCTGATTACGGCGGGCGTACTGTTCATCTTCGGCACCGGCCCCATCAAGGGCTTTGCCGTGACGCTGTCGCTGGGTGTGGCCATCAGCCTGTTCACCGCGCTGTTCATCACCAAGGCGATCTTCGACGCGCGTAAACAGTACAAGACGCTGTCCATTTAGGGACCGGTTGAGATGATCAAGATTATTGGCGAAACCAACATAGATTTCATCGGCAGGCGCAAAATCGCCTTCGCGGTGTCGGCGGTCATGGTGGCCATCGGCCTCTTCGCCGCCATTCAGGTGGCGCGCGGCCATGCCAACCTCGCGATCGAGTTCACGGGCGGTACGATGCTTCAGGGTGCGTTTGCAGAGTCCGTTTCCACGGCGGAACTCCGGACAATCCTCGCGGACGGCGGATTCCAGGAAGTGGAAATCAAGGCTCTGGTGGCACGCGAGACACCCAACTCGTTCTTGATCCGTGTCAAGGAAGACGCTACGGGCGAAGCGCGCGCGGCGGCGACGTTGGTGGAATTGCTTCACCGTGCGCTGCCGGACAATTCGTTCGAAGTCGACTCCATGCACGAAGTAGGACCCTCCGTCGGCAAGCTCCTGGCGAGCCAGGCTCGCAACGCCGTCATCATCGCCATGTTCTGCATCCTGGTGTACATCTGGTTCCGCTTCGACTTTCGCTCCGGGGTGGCGGCCACCATTTCGACTTTTCACGACGTCCTCGTGGTGCTCGGACTTCTGTACTTGTTGAATCGGGAGATTTCGCTCCTGGTGGTCACGGGCCTGCTGACCCTGGCCGGGTACTCGCTCACCGACACAGTGGTGGTGTTTGACCGCATTCGGGAGAATCTCAAGCAGTTCCGCCGCCGTTCCGATTTCGGCGCCACGATCAACCGCAGTATCAACGAAGTGCTCAGCCGGACGATCATCACCACGATCACGACCCAGATCGTGGTGGTCATTCTACTGATTTTCGGCGGCGAGGTACTGTTCGACTTTGCCCTGACGCTGTTACTGGGCTTCCTGGTGGGAACCTACTCCTCCTGGTTCGTGGCAAGCCCCGTCGTCGTCGAGTGGGAACTGCGCAAGCCGTCCCGGTTCAAGTAGCCGAGCCCGGGGCACGCAAGTGGTCGTGCCCCAATGCGTTGCAGCGACCAGTTATTCGGGCACAAGCCCGTGCCGAACTTCGTATAATAGAAAGTCACCCCGCAACCGGTAAACCTGGTATTTCATGAAGCGCATCGTCCCGATACTCCTCCTGGGCGTCCTGGCCACAGGCCGCCCGGCCGTCGCGCAGTCCCTGCTCTCGGCACCGCCGGATCCCTCTGCGGTCACGGTGGCGCGCCTCCATTACGGTGGCGGTGGTGACTGGTACTGGGGCAATTCAGCGCTGCCCAACCTGCTCGAGTTCGTGCGGAACCGCACGCCGGTACCGATCAGACCAGGACCGCCTCCCACGGTGGAATTGACTTCGCCGGATCTCTGGAACTACCCGATCCTTTACGTCACCGGGCACGGCAACATCCGCTTCACACCGGAGGAGATCGGGATTCTCAGGCGCTATCTGACCACAGGCGGGTTCCTGATCGCCAACGATTCGTACGGACTCGACGACGCGTTCCGCCGTGAAATCGCCCGGGTATTTCCGGACCACCCGCTGGTGGAGATCCCCTGGGATTACGGATTGTACCGGTGCTACTTCGAGCTCGCCAACGGACCGCCCAAGATCCACGAGCACGACAACCGGCCCGCCCAGGGCTTCGGGATCTTCATTGAGAAGCGATTGGTTTGTTTTTATGCATATGAGTCGGACATCGGAGACGGCTGGGAGGACCCCGAAGTGCATGGAGATTCGGAGGAATCACGACGCAGCGCCCTGGAGTTGGGCGCCAATCTGATCCTATGGTCGCTGTTGCAGTGAGACGCCGACACGGACCCCGATAACCCAGGACGAACAAGAGACCATGGCCTCCCCTCCCTCCAACGAACTGCGCGAGATCCTCGAGTTCATCGC
>JAUVRN010000378.1 GCA_030597645.1 Candidatus Zixiibacteriota bacterium | reverse complement strand
GGTCTCATGCAGGATCTCTCCGCATTCAGCGCCGACTCGTTCGACCTGGTGATCGCACTGGGTGTGTATCACAACGCTCAGGGTCGGGAAGACTGGAAACAGACGATCGAGGAGACCGTCCGTGTTCTCAAAGTGGGCGGGCACGTACTGCTCTCTAACTTCAGCCCCCGATCCCAGCCGAGGGGCACGCCGCTCGAGCCGATACCTGGAGAGCCGGGATTGTACATGGGATTCTCCTCCGGTGCTTTGTACCTTCTGGAGGCGCCGGAATTGGACGGGGCACTCGCCCGGCACGGTCTGGCGCCCTCCACGCCCACGGAGTCGGTTCAAGTTGCTACGGACACGGGCTATCGTATCTCTGTAAACGGGCTGTACGTCAAACGAGCAGTGTAGACATCGGGGGTATTCATCATGGGCATTTGGACGGATGTTCTCTGGCCGTGGGGCTATGACTTCTTCACGCGAAGCAGAGAATTCGACGCACGGCGTTCGCGCATCCTCGCGCACGCCCAGGGTTCGGTACTGGAGCTGGGCATTGGAACCGGTTCCAATCTGCCCCACTACCCGGAGGCGGTTGATTCTGTAACCGGCATCGACCCCAATCCGGGTATGCAGCGGAAGCTGATGAAGAAGATGTCCGCGGCGACCATCAAGGTGCAGCCAATTAGGGGCCTGGGTGAAAACCTGCCCTTCGCGAATGCTGCGTTCGACACCGTGGTCAGTACACTGGTTCTCTGCTCTATTCCGGCCCTGGATCACACCCTCGGCGAAATTCGCCGCGTGTTACGGCCCGACGGGCGGTTCGTATTCCTGGAGCATGGCGTCAGCCCCGATCCGCGTGTGGCGCGCTGGCAAAAACGCCTCAATGGTGTCCAGAGGATCATCGGTGCCGGGTGCCAGCTTGATCTGTCCGTGACACGAGTACTTGAGAAGGCCGGCTTCAGACTGGAGTCCGTCGATGCTTCGTATTTGAAAAAGGGACCGAAGACACACAGCTACATCTATGAAGGTGTTGGCATCGCCCATCCCGGATAGATCGAGCCGGTTTTGTCGAATGTGACTAAACGTCAATTGTGAATGGAGGTGAACGGCATGGTATGGACTGGGCAATTCAAGGGTGTTTCATTCGTAGCCTGCATCGCCTTACTGGTGCTCGGTGCGGTCACCGTACACGCAGACGTTCTGGACGACCACAAGGCGCTGGTCCAACGCTTTGTCGATATTAACAATTCGCGCCAGTACGACAAGCTGGACGAGATCATCGACACGGACTTTGTGCGGCACTGCCAGGCCACACCCGATGTTCACGTGTCCAGCCTGGATGAATTCAAGGCATTCGTGAAGGCGGATGTATCTACGTTTCCGGACGGCCGCGTCGAGATGACTCGCCTGGTGGCCGAGGGTGATCTCGTGGCTTTCTATGGCTTCTACGCCGGTACCCAGAAAGGACCCATGGGGCCGTTCCCCGCCACAGGTCGGGTGATTAGAGCTGAGATCAGCGGCATGTTCAGGATTGGCGACGGCAAGATCGCCGAGCTCTGGATCATCTGGGACAATCTCACCGTACTCGCCCAGTTAGGGCATTCGCCGGCGGAGCCCGAGGGCGAGTAGCTTCGTCACTGGCGGCACTCCATCGTGTCTGAGCTACCCGACGTCAGCCTGGATCCATGAAACTGCTCCAGCTTTGCCTGTCACCCGACTACGGTGGCCTCGAGCTCTACTTTCGGGACTTCGCCCGGTGGTTGGAGACATCCGGCGAGTCGGTTTATCTCGGCCTGCGAACAGGATCACCGCTGGATCGGGACCTGTCCGCCGTCGGCACATCGCGCATAGAGTTCTCGGATCGTGCCTCCGTATTGCCGCTGCTGTCGGCCCGGCGGGTGGCTCGGTTCATGGATCTACACGAGATCGATGTTGTTCACGTACACTGGAAATACGATCTGGCGCTCGCCGCGCTTGCGAAACGATTCGCACGTCGCCCTGTCAGGCTGGTTCACAGCAGGCACATGGATATGCCCGGTTCCAAGCGCGATCCATATCACCGGTTCATCTATGGATCCGTAGATCTGTACCACGCGGCGACCCACGCCGTGGGACGGCAGGCGGAGATCAATCTCTCCATGCCGGCGGATCGCATCGTGGTCATCCATCCGGGTGCACGATCTGAATTCGATGCCGGCGACGCCCGGCCGGATGCACGCGAACCGTACACGGAACGGCCGTTTACGGTCGGTGTAATCGGGAGAGTTTCGGTGTACAAGGCACAGCACCTGTTGATCGAGGCGCTGGCCGCGCTCCACCAGGAGGGTTGCAGTGTGCGGGGTCGAATTATCGGCGCGCCGGAGAGCGATGCCTACACAGGGGAATTGGCTGCCCTGGCCGCAGACCTTGGCATCGGTCCGGTCATGGCCATTGCGCCTTTCTGCCAGGATGTGCCCGGCGCACTGCACCAGCTCGACGTGCTGGCGCTCACGACGATCAAGGAGACCTTCGGCGTCATTCTGGTGGAAGGCATGCTGGCCGGACTGCCAGTCGTAGGCTCCAACGCAGGTGGTGTACCTGAGATCATCGACGACGGTGAGACGGGGCTTATGTTCGAACCGGGTTCTGCCGCATCTTTGACGGCGGCCCTGCGTACGCTGTACCACGATCGCGCCCTGGCTCAGCGGCTGGCCCGGGCCGGCCAGGCCAAAGCGCGCGAACAATTCCGCCAGGAACGTCAGTTCGAACGCGTGCTCGACGCACTTCGGTGCGGGATCAAGGATCCGTAGATGGTGGCCAAGGCAGCCCACAAGCGACGACTCCGATACATCCACTGGAAGCCAACAGAGGCCCGGCAGCGTATCGCGTTTTTGAGAGCCGCCGGGTATGTGGTGGACGCATTGCTTCCCGATCAGTCCTTTGCCAGCAAGCTGAAGATGTCGCCGCCCGATGCGGTGGTGATCGACCTGGGCAGGCTGCCCGGCCAGGGCCGCGACATGGGCCTGGCCGTGCGCAGCGCAATGTCCACGCGACACATTCCGATCGTATTCGTGGATGGCGATCCGGACAAGTTGCCCCGTATCAGGAAGTCCCTTCCGGATGCTGTGTACAGTCAGTGGAGGCGCATCCGGAGCGCCATCAGCCAGGCGATAGTCCATCCCCCGGCTGAGCC
>JAUVRN010000352.1 GCA_030597645.1 Candidatus Zixiibacteriota bacterium | reverse complement strand
TCCGAGCCAATGTGTGAGAGAAACGTCTCGGCGCGCTGCAGATTGGTCGTGAAGATCGCCGACGACAGACCCTGCGGTACTTCGTTGTGCCAGTCGATCACATCCTGAAAATTGTCGTACTCGATCAGGTAAAGAATCGGCGCGAAGGTCTCATCGTGCACAATCTGCCACTCGTGTTGCGCGCGGATGATGGTCGGTTCCACGAAGAACCCCGGTCCATCGATAGCCTTGCCGCCGTAGAGGATCTCGCCGCCGGTCTTCTTGATCTTTTCGAGTGCGTTCATCATTTCGTCGATGGCACCCTGGTTGACCACTGGACCCATGAGATTGGATTCGTCCAGTGGATTGCCTATGCGCACCTGCTTGTAGGCCTTGATCAACCGATCCGTGAAGTTCTTGGCGATGTCCTTGTGCAGGAATACGCGGCGTGTCGAGGTGCATCGCTGGCCGGCCGTTCCCACGGCTCCAAACAGCACCGCACGCATGGCCATGTCGATGTCCGCCGTCTCATCGACGATGATGGCGTTGTTGCCGCCCAGTTCCAGGATCGTGCGACCGAGTCTTTCGCCTACGACCTTGCCAATCCTGTATCCCATCTGACATGAACCGGTGGCGGAGACCAGCGGAATACGCCGGCCGTTGATCAGCCGCTCGCCGATCACCGCACCTCGGCCGACCACCAGGTTGAACACACCCTGCAGGTTGTGCGCTTTCATGACGTCGTTGCAGATGTGCTGCACCGCGATACCGGTGAGTGGCGCCTCCGACGAGGGTTTCCACAGCGAGGCGTTGCCGCACACCGCGGCGATGGCGGCGTTCCACGCCCACACGGCCACGGGGAAATTGAATGCCGAGATCACACCGACGACGCCGAGCGGGTGCCACTGCTCGTACATCCGGTGCTGCGGACGCTCGGAGTGCATAGTCAAACCGTAGAGCTGGCGTGACAGGCCCAGTGCGAAGTCGCAGACGTCGATCATCTCCTGCACTTCGCCCCAGCCCTCCTGGACAATCTTGCCCATCTCGAGCGTCACCAGTCTGCCGAGCGGATCCTTCTTGGCGCGCAGAGCCTCGCCCAGGTCTCGTACAATCAGACCCCGTCTGGGTGCGGGTACCATTCGCCACTCGCGGAACGACTCGGTGGCCGCCGCCATGACCTCTTCGTAGTCGGCCTCGGTGGCCTGCGCTACATGCGCGATCTCTTCACCCGTAGCCGGATTGATGGAACTGATCAGATCGCGGCCGTCGGTGCCCGACCAGGCGCCGGGTCCGGAGCATGCGCCCGGGTTGATGTCCTGAATATCGAGCTGTCCCAGAATGTTCTTTGCGTCGGTATTGCTCACGTTCCCCACCTCCTGCACATCCACGTTACTCATGATCTTCCTCCCGTAAGCGCTCATGGTACGACGCGGGCAGGTACCAGTCAACGAAGACCGGCCCGTGACCGGGTCTCAGTCGCCACGCTCGATCTGGTAGACGATGTCCGCCGTTTCACGCGTGCCGGTTTCAGCCTGGAGCGTCCAATGGCGGGACAGAATATAGCGTACGCGCAACGTGTTGATGGACTCGTAGATACCCGTTCCGTAGGCGACGTAGAGCCGTGGCGACAGATACTTGCCGGCAAAGAAGGCCGCATCGTTGCGCGTGGTGCCCGGCTCGATATAGGCATCGTCCAGGCCCACCCTGGTCGCCGCCTGCATGGCAAGCATGCTGCCGCCAACTACGGCAGCGGCATCGGAAGCTCGCATCTGGTCCGATTCGGAGCCCTGGTTGAGCGGTCGGCCGAAGAGAATGTACGACATGGTTTCGTCCTGCGTGCGTTCCGGCTCCGAAAAGGTCTCCATGACGAGATCCTGCAGCGTGCCGCTGATCCTGAAGCCGGCTCGCGTCCGGTCATCGGCGATCCGGAAGGCGGTCACATCCACGTCGGGATTGTCGATAGGACCGCCGAACATCAGTCGTCCCGGTTCTACGGTGAGATTCTGTCCAAAGCCGCGATACCGGCCCTCACGAAACGTCAGTTCACCTCGCCCCTGCGTGGGGATGCCGGGGCGCTCGATGACCTCGAGGCTGCCGTCCAGGAACGACGAGAACCCGAAGCCGCGAAAGCGCACCTCGCCCCCCAGCCGTACTTGGACGCGCGCCGAAACGGCCGTCCCTCCCGTATCGACCTGCACGTCGGGCCCGACGAACACGACGTCGTCGGATACGTGTACGGCTGACTCCGGAATCTCGAGCACCTCGATGGTTGCCCGGGGAATGAACACATCCCCGGTGATGTCGAGGTGCGTCCCAGTGGACCGGACATCCAGGTTTGGGGAGATGTCCACCTGTACCTGCGGCGTGGCCATGATGGCGAAATCCGTGCCCTCCACGTGCAGCGTCGTCGGCGACTCTTCGCTGGGAATACGCGAGGCCTGTCCGCTGATGGTGATCCGTCCTGATCCGGAGCGAGCCCCGCCGGAGTATTCGATGCCTCCGGCTCGACCTTCGGCCGTGGCGACAATGTCTTCGAGGGCGATGCCGAGAGCGGTGACATCGGTTCGACCCTCCACAGCGATCGTGCCGAGCAACCGGGCATCCTCGGTGGAACCCGTCACGTTCACGTCGATGTCCACGTGTCCTCTCGTGCCGGCAAAGGTGCGTGTAATCGCATCGAGTACGGCCAGTTCGAGTCGCCCCTCTACAGACAGATCGATCTCCTGATGCTGACGGACTGCGGAAATGGTCTTGAAACCCGGCAGATGCGCATCCGCTTTGATTCGACCCACGGGCGTGCTGTCATCGAGAGCGAGTGCGGACGCGAACGTGCCGTGCATGCCGCTGCTGTCCACGGTGATCAGCGCGTGGGATGCTTCCCAGTGCAGTGTCGTGGTGTCGTCGCCCACGGGGAATTCGAGCGCCCCCGCGGGCACGGAGAGATCGACCAGGCCCGTGAGGCCCAGGTCTCCACGTGAATCGAGATCGATCTGCAGGCTCACCGGGTCCTCGAGGCGCACGTCGGGACCGCGACCCCGGAAGTGCTCGGACCGAACGTTTGCGAGCCGGAGGAATGCGGACCAGGGCTGTTGCATCAATATATCTTCGGGATCGAACGCAGTGTTCGCCGAATTGCCGGGGAGACCCTTCAGGCTGAATCCGGCTTCGAGCGTGGCGCGCGGAGCCGCGGCGGCGGGCGCGATCGCCATAGTCCATCCCGCGACGATGCTGTCGCCGTCGATCACCAGTTGGATGGACGTTTGTTCGAAATGAATGCTGTCCGTCTGTTCGCCCGACGGGATCGCGAGCCAGCCGGTCTCGGGCGCAATCTCCAGGTTGCCGCGAACGCG
>JAUVRN010000283.1 GCA_030597645.1 Candidatus Zixiibacteriota bacterium | reverse complement strand
TGTCGAACATGTGCAGGGCCTCGACCAGGTCGTTCCCCGCCTGACGCTCCATGTGCCTGCCCACCGTCAGTCCGTTGGCGATCAGCGCCGGGCCAAGGTTGACGTGGAGTTGCTCCGAAAAGTAGATCTCCACCGGGTATTTGCGATCGGTACCGAACTCGTATCGTTCCATGGGTCCGATGGCAAAGGAGACGTTGCGGGTGGGGCGGGTGACGGTCCACCGCGTCATGATGGTATCGCCGATCGGCACCTCCCCGACCTGGTCCCCGGTGGCGACAAATGCGTAACCGCGCGGCGTACGGCAACTCAGATCAAACGTGGACCGCTTGCGCTCCACCGGCGTGGGATACCACTCCGCACCGGCCGTGACATAGAAGAGACCGACGTTTTCACGGGCGATCTCGCCCTCGTAAACGAACTCGAACCGGGTCGTATCGTCGGCCGCGATCGGCCGATCCATGAACAGGTAGAGGATGCGCCGATTGTCTCTCTTTTCCTCGTGCCCCAGGAACTCCACGGTCCGGCCTTCCCCGTCCTTCACGGATCGCATCCGCAGATCGGGATGAAGAGAGAGCATGGCCAACTGCCCGCCCGTCCTGCCCGAAACGAATGCGACACGGGCCCGGGCGCGGAACAGCCCCTGGCTGGAGAGCGACACATCGATGTCGTAGTGCGCGGATGCGAGCGCTGATTTGAGGCGGCCGTTGATGCCGTGCCGATCCGTGGTCACGTCTGCAGCAAAGCCGCATATCTGCTCCATGTACGACTCGCCGGGTACGTTGTGGTGGCGCCAGAGCGCGACCTCCTCGCGCCGGTTCGGATCGAACATGTAGAATAGACGGGGACTCTTTGCCGGCTGGACGTTTACGAGCAGGAAGGGCAGCTCAGGCTCCCCGGTGAGCGCCTTGAGCGTTTCGAAGACGAAATAGTGCTCATCGTCTTTGGACAACGCCTTCAGCAGATCGCGGGCACGATCCCGGTGCTTCTTCTTGAAAGGCTTCTCGGCCAATCTACCCTGGCTGTTCAGACGTTCGAATACGTCCTCAGAGAACAGCAACAGCATACGATCGAAACCGCGGTTTAGCGAATCGGTCTTGAAGAATTGCCGCAGCTGCGCCTGTTCGACCTGCAGCGGCGAGGTGAACAACATCCGCCCGCGGCCCTCGAAGTAGGCCCCGAATATGCGGATGCGGCCGTTGATGGTGACCGGTTGCAGCCAGGCGAGCCGCCCCTTTTCGAAGACCAGCGTGAGCCCGGCCTGATCGAGCGTGGCATGCTCCAGCTCGAGCGTCGGCTCCACGATGAGTTCCGCAGTGCGGATGGAATCGAACGTCGCCCGTAGCTCTGCCCCGTCCGCAGCCCGGGCCTCTCCGTAGCCCCCACCCCACGCGACCGCCATGACGATCAGGAATCCACGTGTACGGCCGGCCATCACCCACGGCTTCATATGCTCATGATACGATATCGGGGCGCCTCGCCAAGTCCCGGAATCGTGCTCTGACCACTTACGTTTCCGCAACCACCCGCCGGCTGCGGCTGACGGCGCGGCCGGTGATGTAGCCAATGACAAATGGGAGTCCCAGCACGATGGCCGTCATGATCGAGAGCCAGAGCAGGTAGGCCGTGAGGCCTTCGTGCAGACGCGTCATGGCCACGTCCGCGACGCGTACCGCCGTGACATCTACGCTGGCCAGAATGATCTCACGCTCCTGCTGAATCGTCTCGGTCAGCGCGATCCGCTGTTCGTCGAGACCCTGCATGATCGCTATTCGCTGACGCTCGGCTGCCACCAGGATGGGGTCGAGCCCGGCCACCAGTTCGTCGGTGATCTCCCGGGCGAGTTGCGGACTCGTCTCCATGATGGTGGCGATGCGGTCGGCGTAGGCCGTCAGGCTATCGATGTGACTGCGCAGATCCACCTGATCCAGGTCACGTTCCATCACGAGCAATTCTGTGCGCCACCGCGCCTGACGCGGCCACTGGTCACTCCAGATCGACATCTGGCTGCCGTAATTGTGTACGACCTGGGGTAACGTACCGATCGCCTGCACCCGGGCACTGTCGGGCACGTCCAGATAGTCCAAAAAGGCAGGCGTGGACGGCTCACGCGCAAACGTCAGATCGACGATCGGATGCGTGGCCACGTAGCCGACAATAAACGACCTGTACTGCGTTTGCCGCTCATCCGGCATGTAGTTGGACACCATCTTCTCCGCATCGTTCAGGAGTTGGCGCGCCACGGCGACGGCCCTGGGTTGATACGGTCCGAACGCCCTCGCAGCGCCCCCCGTGTCCAGAAGCCCGACCATCTGGTAGCAGAGCGTCCAGCAGTCCACCTGCGCTCCGTACGGGTGTGTCCTGAAGGCGGCCGCACGAATGGCGTCGATCGAGTTGATTTTCCAGCGTAGCGCATTCATTTGCACCGTGCGGTCCGTCGAATCGGCCAGGATGGAATCGGCCTCAGCCTCCACGACCAATGCGAAGTGCTCGGCAAACTCGTGGGCCGATACGCGGGCGTTCATCTCGGTCCGGGGCATCGGATCGCCGCCCAGTTCGATTTTCATCAAGGAGCAGCCGGAGCAGAGGACGCAGGCCACGGGAATCAGCACCATGGCGAGCAGTGAACGGCGACACATCGAAATCATAAGTTGTACTCCAGTAAGTGAGATACGAATAGACCGTGTCGGGCTGAATATCAGCCGTGTGCCGAAAGCGGGCCACGGGATTTGTGAGGGCGGGTCGCGCCGGCTATTCCGGCGCGGGCTACCAGGTCAGCTCGAAGGCGTTGTAACCTGCCAATACGCGGCGGCCGTAGAACTCGGTGCGTGCCGCAGCGGTGTCGACCACCACGATCTTGATGGAATCCGTTACCTGGATCATCCCGATGGTGTCGGGACCGCCCGCGGAGGTGCGAGGAACATCGGGCAACCCGAACAGGTGAGCAAAGCGTGTGGAGTCGCGAGTCTCTACGACGCCCTGCGCATTGGTGAAGCCGATGATGTTGTGCGTGGCATCGGGATACCAGGCGATGGCACAGATCGAATCGACATAGTCCGGTGTCGCGTCCGGTCCGGCCTCCAGGTGAACCCAGTAGGCCGTAGAAATGGTGTCGGGAAGCGCCCAGTCTACCACATACGAGCCGGCCGGCTGATCATCTCCCGTCCACTGATCGATCGACCGTCCAGCCACGGTACGAGATCTCAGCACGTAGTCTCCGAGCACAGGCATGTCGAAACGAATCGATGTCGTGCCCTCGAAGGGGTTGGGATAGTTCTGGTAGAGCTGAAATGATGTCGGCGGTGGAATCCGCGAGGACGAGTCCGTAGCGACCCGCGGCGGCACGGGTACTGTCGACAGAACACTCCAGGCACTGACACGCAGCCCTTCCACCGGCTGTCCCGCAGCCGTTTTAACCTGGAACGAGGCACTGAAACCGGGTGGCGCGGGATCCGTCGATTGCTCAGAACACGCCAGCAGCAATACGCCCAACAGGGCGCCCAACCACACTCGTTTCATATGCCGACCCCCGAAACGAACCAGACGTCTACTCGAACTTGATTCCCTGCGCCAGTGGCAGCTCCGGTGACCAGTTGATCGTGTTGGTCTGGCGCCGCATGTAGGCCTTCCACGAGTCCGAGCCCGACTCGCGGCCGCCCCCGGTTTCCTTTTCGCCGCCGAAGGCCCCGCCGATTTCGGCACCGGAGGTACCGATGTTGACGTTGGCAATCCCACAGTCCGAGCCAATGTGTGAGAGAAACGTCTCGGCGCGCTGCAGATTGGTCGTGAAGATCGCCGACGACAGACCCTGCGGTACTTCGTTGTGCCAGTCGATCACATCCTGAAAATTGTCGTACTCGATCA
>JAUVRN010000351.1 GCA_030597645.1 Candidatus Zixiibacteriota bacterium | reverse complement strand
TAATGACTACCACGCCTTTCACGCCCTTCGCCGCACATTGATCGATGGTGTCGAGCACGGCATCGCGGGGTACGATGATGTACGCCAATGTGACGGGGTCCGGGATGTCCAGGACCGTGGGGTAGCATTTGATGCTGTGGATGACGGAGTGCCGCGGATTCACGGGGAAGATCGGGCCGACGAATTCATAGTCGATGAGGTTGTGCAGGATCTGCCGGCCGATCGTTCCCGGCTTCGGGGTGGCCCCGATTACGGCCATGGACTGGGGCCGAAAGACCGCGTCCAGGGATTCAGGCGGATAGTCGAGTAGAACCCTGTCGCTGGACATCGTCATCATCGCCCCCCTTCAAGCCTGCTTCGAGCCGCCCTGTCGGCGCTCGAGGCGGCGCATCCGAACACGGGCAGCATTGAGAATGTGATCATCACCTGCCCGGCTCGACGCCGTCATGGCACCGGCGTACGCTTCCATCGCCACCGGCACATCGCCCTGTTCCTCAGCCATACGCGCCATCTCGAACCAGGCGGCCGAATAGTCCGGCTTGAACCGCGTGGCCAGCCGGTAGTGCTCAAGCGCCTTTTCCTTCTCTCCGGCGGTCCGATACGCACCGGCCAGCGAGAAATGTGTCACCGGATCCTCGGGATCGAGTTCGAGGATATCGAGGAGTTGAGTGAGCGTTGGCATCAGCCTCCAGCGCGGCCGTGAGGGGTCTCCCCGGAACCGGGCGCCAGCCTCAAGGCCACCGTCTCCTCGCCGGAATAGGCAACCAACTTCTGACTCAGGACACTAGCTGCGTCGCAGGTCGCCGGCGGCCAGGGTCTTGAGCGCGCGCGAAACGCGTTCCACACGGTCGCGCTCGTGCCGCTCCGAATAGACGAGCTGCAGGTTTCGGAGCATGCGCACCAGGATGGCCCGGGAAGATACGGGGCTCAGGTAGCCCTTCCAGAATCCGTAGCCCGACTTCATGAGAAACTGGCGACAGTCGTGGTAGGTAAGCAACTGTCCGCCGTTGAACGGGTCGATGAACAGATCGCGGCGCGAGTTGGCGTGTTTGACCAGAAAGTGCCCGGGCATACCGACACCCAGAAGCGGAATGTGCGCGCGGCGCGCGACCAGCATATAGACCACGGACAGCGTCAGGGGTATGCCCTGCCGTCGTTCGATCACCCGCCCCAGAAAACTATTGTCGGGATCATAGTAGTCCTCATGACACGCCCGGAACCCCACGTCTTCGAACAGTACCTCGTTGAGCTCCGTGACCTGCACCGTGGGCGACTCATCTCCCGACAGGCGCGCCGACACCCTCTTGCCCCACCGATCCAGACGTCGCCGATACGGCGTCTCATCGAGCGTGGGATACTCCATGCGCGCCAGAAGAAACGCACCTTCTTCCAGGTCGATCTGGTGGTTGGGCCGGGCGGCAAACTCGGAGAGCATGTCGAGGAAATCGGGGAAGGTAATTGTCCGCAACAGTCCGGCAGCGGCGTCGCGCAGCGATTCGCCGCCGGCTGTCGCCGCCTCGCGCAGATAAGGCTCCGCGCGCACGCCCAACTCGGCGACCTTGGTCTCCGCGGTCTGGCGCGTAAAGTCGTCCTCGTCATCGAGCAGAGATATCAGTGCCCGCAGTTCCGATTCCGGTAACGTGGTCGCCTTCACCATAGGAAAGGTAGCCCCGTGTACCGGTGTCTGTCAACGCAATTGCCGATACGTGGTTCGTGCGCGCCCGGTGCGGCCTTCACTCCGACGATGTGTCCTCGGAGGCCGTCGAATGCGGCCATGCGCCTCCGGCCACCGCGCTCGACCAGCGATACTTCTGTGGCCCCCCCCGTGCCGCGTCCTCACCGGTCAACACGGCCAGAGGCTCCTCCACCCGGTGATACACCGTGCGATGCGGAAACGGGAACTCGATGTTTTCGGTGTCGAACGCGACCTTGATGCGGCGCCTGAATTCACGCGCCACAGACCACTGCTTCAGCGGTTCGGTCTTGATGATGCACTTCACTACGAGGGCCGAATCGCCGAACTGGTCCAGCCCCAGAATCTCCAGATCGTCGGTGATCATCCGAGCGTATTCGGGGTCGGACCGCAATTCGTTCCCGGTACGTCGCAGTACTTCGAACACGTGGTCCAGATCTTCGCTGTACGATACACCGATGTCCAGCACCGCGCGCGACCAACCGTAGGTCATGTTGGAGACCGTGTCGATGTGCCCGTTCGGAATCACGTGCAGCGTTCCGGCCAGGTCACGCAGCACGGTCGTGCGAAGGGTGAGCCGCTCCACCAGGCCCGACTTGCCGCCGGCCTGGACGACGTCACCCACCCTGATCTGGTCCTCCACCAGCATAAAGAATCCGGAGAAGCAGTCTTTTACCAGGCTCTGGGCCCCGAAACCGACCGCGAGGCCCGCGATGCCGGCACCGGCGAGAATCGGTCCGATGTCCATGCCGAACTCCCGGGCAATCATGAGGCCGGCCACGCTCCAGACAATAATCCGGGTCGCAGTGTTGATGATCTGAGACATCGTTGCGGCGCGCTTTTCGCGTTCCGTAGTGGTGGTTTCATCGTCGTCACTGGCGGCACGGACCACCCGGGCACCGATCGCCCGGGAGAGTCTGAGCGCCATCACTGCGCCGATGACGATGAGGACCACGGTGAGTCCATGGTGAATCACCCAGTCCTGAAGAGCCTGCCAGAGATCAGCCGTCAACTTCGTAGCGTCCATTCCGGACCTCCCTTTGTGTATGTCATGCTGAGAAGTGCTGCCTGCTTGTCGGAGGTGGTACATAACGCGGCTGTGGTCCGCGTGCATCGGCTTTCTTGGGGCTCCCGGTGGCATCACCGGGCGGGGAGGTAAGTCAGCCTCAGTCGGAGAGACGACGTGCGCCGATGTAGCGCTGCGCGTAGTACCGCTCACCGAGTCGGGAGAGAACGACGCCCTCGGAACGGGACGCGTGCAGAAAGGTATCGCCCCACAGATAGATCCCGACATGCGACGCCCCGCGGCCGGAGGTGTTGTAAAAAACGAGGTCCCCGGTCTTCAGGTCCGCACGCGAAATCGGGTGCCCCCAGCCGTACAGTGCGGAGACGGTGCGCGGCAGTTGCCGGCCGTCATAGGACCGGTACACGTATCCCACCAGCCCGGAACAATCGAATCCCCGCGGCGTGCTGCCGCCGCGCACGTAGGGCGTGCCGAGGAGCCCCGAGTAGAGGGGCTGCCACGACTCCGTCTTCTCTGCGGGTGGATCGTCAGCGGGAGGTCTGAGTGTGGATTCTTCCCCGCCGAACGCACCGGCACCCGCCGTGTGGCGCGGCGTCCCGGCACATGCCGACACAG
>JAUVRN010000449.1 GCA_030597645.1 Candidatus Zixiibacteriota bacterium | reverse complement strand
TCTTGACGTCGGCGATGTCCGATTTGACAAGCTGTGTGTGCTCGTCGTCCAGCGGCATCTGCCACAGCTTCTCTGAGGTGGCTCTGCCGGACTTGAGCAGTGCATTAACCACCTTCTGGTCAGTGCCCATGACGCCTGCGGTGTGATGTCCCAGCGCGATGATGATGGCTCCTGTGAGGGTGCAGATGTCGAACACGCACCGAGGATCCAGGTCACGGGCGTAGCTGAGCCCGTCGGCCAGCACCACGCGTCCTTCGGCGTCGGTGTTCAGCACCTCGATGGTCTTACCGCCGTACACGGTAACCACATCACCCGGGCGATACGCGGTGCCCGAAGGCATGTTCTCCGCGGCGCAGAGGAGACCGATGAGGTTGACCTTCAGACCGAGACGCGCCACCGTCGCCATCGTAGCAAGTACGACTCCGGCTCCCGCCATGTCGCCTTTCATCTGGTCCATGTCGGCCCCCGGCTTGAGCGATATGCCGCCGGTGTCAAACGTGATACCCTTGCCGACGAGAACGACGGGCTTGCCTTTGCCCTTGTGGTAGTCCATGCGAATGAACCGGGGTTCGTTGGCCGAGCCGCCACCCACGGCCAGGATGCCTCCGAACTTCTCTTTGCTGAGCCGTGCGGGCCCTTTGACCTCTACCTTGAATCCGCAATCGGCGCCCAGTTTGCGCGCCGACTTTGCGAAGGTCTCCGGGGTCCAGTCACAGGCCGGTGTATTCACCATGTCGCGAACGGCCACCTGGCCCCAGCCGGTGGTGCCTCCGCGCTTTGTGCCGCGCTGCACCCGGGCACGCTGGGCCGCCGTGCAGACGATGGCCACGTTCTCCAGCGTATCGGGCTTTGGATCGATGGTCTGGTAGCGGTTGAATACATAGGCTCCCAGGCGTACGCCTTCCGCCACGGCCTGGGCCGCTGACTCTGCGTCTTTGCCAAGGGGCAGGCAGAACGAGAGACGGTCGATCTTCAGCTTCTGGGCTCGCGCACCTGCGCGTCCGGCTGCCTTGCGAATCGTGTCCGGATTGGAGCTGTCCTTTGAGCCGAGGCCGACGAAGAGGATTCTCCCCGAGCCGCCCTCGGTGTAGCAGAGGAGGTCCTGCCCCGACTTGCCGTGGAAGTCCATGGTTGCGGACCCGAGTTGACCACAGACGGCCTCGTCGAAGTCCTTGAGTCCCTTCGGAAGCGCATCCTTGAATTCGGGTACCGCGACGACGAGAAGGGGTTTGACGTACTGGAGTGGATTGCCTGTGCGAACCTGGAACTTCATAGCTCTATTCCCTGCTGGAGTGAGTGTCCGCGGAGAGTATCAGAACCTGTGGGCACGGGCAACCCGGATTTGGCGCGCGCGAATGGATACTACTTCAAGCTGAAGCAGACATAGTGGATCGTTCGACCTTCGGCGCGCCACTTGCATTCGTACGACGACTGGATGGCCAGTGGTGCGGGGGAGCCCGCTACATCGGCCAAGTTCTCATCGATGGAGTGAATGCGGGCCTTCTCCTGATCCAGCACTTCAAGCGTGTAGCCAAAGAGGGTTTCCGAATCGGTCTTGAAGTGCACACGTCCGCCTGGTGCCAGTATCCTCCGGTATAGTTCTAGGTAGCGTGGCGACGTGAGTCTCCGATTGGCCTTGCTCGGCTTGGGAAACGGATCCGGAAAACGAATCCAGATCTCTTCGATCGGCTCACCGCAGGCCAGCAGTGCTACCTGCTCTACTACCGAGTACAGGAATGCCACGTTGCGCACACCGCGCTCCAGTGCCGCCGAGGCACCCCGGTGCACCCTGGCGCCCTTGATATCCACGCCAAGATAGTTTCGATCGGGATCCGCCGCTGCCATGTCCACAGTCGTCTCGCCACGGCCGCAGCCCAGCTCGAGCACCAGCGGACGCTGAGCATCGAAGCAGTGGGCCAGGCCGCCCCGCGCCGCCATCTCCCGCGGCGTGAACACATTGGGCATGTCCGGAAGTTGATCTAGGCGTTTGGTCGTCTTGCGGGGCATGGGAGGGGGATGATAACAAAGACTACAACACTACACAACGAGTCGCTCAGTGTCTAGTAGCAGGTCATCGGGCTGAAAACACAAATGTCGCAGGGCGGTAGGCCGCCCTTGAACACGAAGTTGATCAGGCGAATCACGTCTGCGGAGGTAACTGCTCCTGAGCAATCCACATCACCGTTCGCGGCGCACGGCCTGGGTGCTATGCCGCCTTTGAATACATAGCTAACAAGCTCGATGATATCCGCAGACGTGACGCTACCCGAGACGTTAACGTCGCCGGAGATTTCGATCAGGCAAGGTGGGAACGGGCAGTGCAGGCGGGTAGCCGCTCGCAGTGCTTCGATGGTTTTGATCAGATCCTGAACCCCCAGATCCGTTACGGCCAGCCCAAAACCCCACGTCGTCGTGATGGCGGTATCCAGCGTCTGGTGAAAACCCGATACCAGCATCGCCGACACATCACCGTACAACTGTCCCGTATCGATGTGAATATTGGTACCCCAGGTACCCAGGCCGCCGAAGTAGTCAAACAGATGGTACAGCGAGTCTGAATTGTATGCCTGCTCCGGGTGCAGGTAATTGGCGTTGGCGAGCACCTGGGCCGCGGCCGCACCGCCCCGGTTACAAGATGCACCTGTGGGAACATGA
>JAUVRN010000221.1 GCA_030597645.1 Candidatus Zixiibacteriota bacterium | reverse complement strand
GAACGCTTTGACCATCGCACCCCGACCGAACCAGCCCAGGTCGCCCCCGGTACTCGTCCCGGTCGGATCCATGGTATACTGCTCGGCGAGTTCGGCGAAATCGGCACCGTCGGCGATCTGCTGCTGGCCATCGACCAGCTGCTCGCGGGCCCATTCCCGGTCGGCCTGCGAGGGCGTCCGGTTCCATACCGCCATGGTCATCATGACGCGTTCGAAACGCTGGTACCGCCACTTCTCCTCGTCGTACAGTGCCTGTGACTGCTCTTCTGTGGGGACGCCGGCTTCCTCGTTGAACGGCGACGACCGTACCAGCAAAAACTCCACCCGGGCCTGATCGTTGGTTTTGTGAAAGTAGTCCTCCAGTTCGGCGTCGTTGACGCGGACCGTGGAGATGACCTGCTGCTGCAGCTTTGACTGCCGAAGCTGCGGCCGCCAGTACGCCTCGACGCTGGTCCAGAAATTCGTCCACTGGGGATCGGTGTTGGTCATGGCGCTCAGGTACCTGGAGTAGTCGAAATTGCCGTCGGTCTGAAACGCCGGAAGCTGCCGGACGTCATCAGGCGGATACTGCCTCAGGAAATTGGCCAGCTCTTCATCCGTGACACGCAGCTGCCGCCGGTCCGCCTCCTGCTCGATGAGAAGCGCACCCAGGAGCTGCTGCCAGGTTTGATCGCGAATCTGCGCGATATCCTGATCGCTGAGTTCCTCCTGGCTCTGCTCCTGCCGGTTCTGTGTGGCCCGGCTCACGGCCAGGTTGAACGTCTGCCGAGTGATCGCCTGGCCGTTGATCTCCGCCAGCACGCCGCGCTGGGCCGGCGAGGACACGCACTCCCCTACGCCGGAAAAGGCCATGAAGCCTACGAAGGTCACCACCACAAACCAGAGGAAATAGCTCGAATAATCTCTCAACTTGGACAGCATGGCACAAACTCCAGTCTAACCAGGATTTTCCGGGCCGGTCACACCGTACGGGGCGAGCGGTTCCTCCCGGGACACAAAGTCTCACATTATACGAATTCGGCTCTTATCTGCCATGTTTTATTGGAGTTCTTGACTTCCGCCCTGAGGTCCGGTTTCGTTGCGCCGTGGCACGGGTTGAGGGGCGCAGCGGGGGCCCGCGATGGGCACGATTCCAGTTGGTATTCCTCCTGATCTTCGGCTCCGCAGCCGGGGTCCGGGCAACCGGGCTCACATGGCCACTCACAAGGTACGCCGGCTGCTCGTCCATGTTCGGCGACAAGCGGCCGGGCCGCTACCACGCCGGGCTCGACCTGCGCACAGGCGGCAAGGAAGGCTGGCGCGTGGTGGCCGTGGGCGACGGGTACGTCATGCGTGCCATCACCTCCTATACGGGCTACGGCCGCGCCCTGTACCTCAAACTGGATGACGGCCAGGTGGCGGTGTACGGCCACCTGCAGTCATTCGGCCCCCAGGTCACCCGGCGCGTACGTGCCGAGCAGCGACGCACCGGGCGCTACCGGACCAGCCAGTATTTCGAAAAAGACGCCATCCGGGTCCGCAAGGGTATGATCATCGCTCGGTCCGGTCAGACCGGCGCCGGTGCTCCGCACCTGCACTTTGAGATTCGCACCGCGGACAACCGTCCGCTCAATCCGCTCATGCACGGTTTCGCCATCGCCGATCGGCGGGATCCGGAAATCAAAAGCCTGTGGCTGATACCGGCCTATGAGAGCGGGATTCTCGGCTACGGTGCCGCCGGCCCCATCCCGCAGAAGATCCGCCTGCGGGGCACGCCGCGCGCACCGCTGCGTGTCGCCGGCGACACGATCTACGCATCAGGGCCCGTGGGATTCGCTGTGGAATCCTACGATCGCAAACCCAACTCGAGCCGCCGCTACAACATCGCCGGACTTTTCCTGACCATCGATCGGGACACGGTTTTCCGGGCGCGTTTCGACACACTCGAATTCGCCGCCATGGCACAGATCGAACTGGAACGACTCATGTGGCTCAATGCGGACGGGGACGTCTACGCCGCGTACCGGCGACCGGGCAACGAGCTCTCCCACAGCCGCACCCACCCCGCCTATCCGACCGGCCGCGTACAGGTGTCCAGCACCGATCCGCCGCGCGCATTCAAGCTGGTGGTCGTCGATGAACGCGGCAACCGCCGGACGATCATGGGTACGCTCGCCTGGGCTGCACCCGTGCGCACGGCACCCGTGGCGCCAGAGCATGCCATGGACGTCCGCGCCGGGTTCGTCGACCTGCAGAGAGAAAGCGCGCACACATCTGGTGTGCGACGGGCCCTGGCAGCCGCCGGACTCTCGGGCCACGCGCACCCCGTCCTGCAGGAACCGGTGCAGGTGGATCGTTTCTTCGCAGCCGACCTGCGCGATACACTGGTCAGGCAAATCATTCAGCCCGCGCCCGACGGCTCGGTGCCCAACGACGATTACCTGCTGGCCGTCGTCGCGGGCCAGAAGACCCGCTACACGCTGGCGGATTCGAGCCTGATATTGACCATACCGACCCAGGCCCTGTATTCGAGTTCCTTTCTGAGGGTCACCGTCGACGAAGGCCCCCGCGGTTTGCCCGTGTGGCGTCTCGGACCGGTTGATCTGGTGCTGCGCGCGCCGATCGAGCTTTCGTTCGAGGCCCCTGCAGACAGCACCGTGAGCCTCTGGAGTGCAGATTCCAAAGGTGACCCTGACGGTTTCGTGGAGCGTGCCCGTACGACCGGACGGATCGTGTGCACCACTCGCGGTCCCGGTGCGTATACGCTCGCCGTAGACACGACCGCGCCGGTGATCCGCAGAGTATCTCCCGGCAGAGATCAATCGGTGAGGCCGCACGCGATCGTGCAGGCCATACTGGACGACGAGGAGTCGGGGGTCGGGAACGACTCCATGATCGTCGTACGGATCGACGGCCAGTGGATTCCGCCCGAATACGATCCGGAAACGCGGCGCCTGTTGGCGCGTCCGTGGGGTCCCATGACTCCGGGTACGCACACGCTCGAAATCACGGTGGAAGACTGGGCGGGTAATCGTTCCGTACGTCGCCATGCGTTCCGCGTGAGCAGACGCTAGTCCCCGCCCCCGAGGCCAGGCATGATTCCTCTTCACGACGACATCGTCAGCGAGCGCCGTCCGCTGGTTACGTATGCGTTGATCGGGGTGAATGTACTGGTCTACGCCCTGCAAGTGCTCTTCGGTTCGGGCCAGGAGACCTGGGCGTGGAAGTTCGGCCTGATACCGTACGAGTTGACGCACGGCGTCGAACTCACACCGGGCATGGGCGCACCCGCGATGTCCAATGTCGTAACGAGTATGTTTCTGCACGGCGGGCTATGGCACCTGGCGGGCAACATGCTGTACCTGTGGATATTCGGCGACAACATCGAAGATCGGCTCGGGCACGTGCGGTTTCTGGTCTTTTACCTGGTCTGCGGCGTGACCGCGACGCTCTTCTTCGTCTGGACCTCACCCGATTTACAAGTACCGCTGGTGGGTGCTTCGGGTGCGATCGCCGGCGTGCTGGGTGCATATCTGGTCAGCTATCCGCGGGCCCGCGTCGCCACCTTGATCTTCTTCGGCTTCTTCATTCGTATCGTGCAAATCCCTGCGCTCTTCGTACTCGGGTTCTGGTTCCTCCTTCAGTTGCTGCAGGGATTACCCACGGTAGGGGACGCCACGTCTCGTGGCGGCGTGGCCTTCATGGCCCACGCCGGCGGCTTTGTGGTGGGGGTGGTTCTCGTCTGGCTGATGTCGCCCCGCTGGCGTCCCAGGCGGAGCCTGGCCCGTCCATAACTGACCGCACCGGTCCTGTACCCGGTACTGTGCATCCGCCCTGCGGATTCGTGGCCGGCTGATCAGGACCGCGGGCTGGATTCGCCGCGCCGATCGTCTATCCAGCGCTTGAGAATGAACTCAATCTCGCCGTTGATACTCCGCAGATCGGCAGACGCCCAGCGTCGCAATTCCGCGTAGAGCCGGGCGTCTATCCGCAACAGAAACGACTTACGTTCGGCCATTCCCCCGCACCTGTCCGAGTGGGTCTATCCCGATACCTTAGTTTACTGATACAGCGTGCCGGTGTTGACCACAGGCTGGGCTGCACTTTCGCTGCAGAGCACCACCAGAAGGTTGGATACCATCGCGGCCTTGCGTTCCTCGTCGAGTTGCACCAGCGACTTTCTACTGAGTTCCTCCAGGGCGTGTTCCACCATGCCCACGGCGCCCCCGACGATTTTCTTTCGTGCCGCCACCACGGCGGTCGCCTGTTGGCGGCGAAGCATCTCACCGGCGATCTCCGGTGCGTAGGCCAGGTGCGACAGCCGGGACTCGACCACGTGTACGCCGGCACGATCCAGTCGTTCCTGGAGTTCCTCGGTCAGCTTCTCGCTGACTTCATCCGTGGAACCACGGAGGGTGACCTCGTCGTCTTCACCGTCATACGTGTACTTGGACGCCATGTGCCGCAGCGCCGATTCGCTCTGCACACTGACATAGTCCGTGTACATATCGACTTCGAACTGGGCCTTGTACGGGTCGG
>JAUVRN010000372.1 GCA_030597645.1 Candidatus Zixiibacteriota bacterium | reverse complement strand
TGGCGGAGCGGGACGAACTGACGGCCATTCAGCTGTTGACGCTGAACCTTCGCAGTCTGCTCAGCAACAGGTAGCGCTCACCTGCCGGCAGCCCGTTGGAAAAGTCATTCCGGATGCTACGGCGTCTCACGCAGTGCGCGCCGGCACCACGCCACCAGGTCCTGCGCCAGCGGACTCTGGGGCTGCACCACGAGCATGCGTTCGGCGTACGCGAGCGCGTCCCCGGGACGTCCGCGCTTGGCGTATAGATCGGCGAGGCCGAACAGGAAGTCGAAGTTGTCCGGCTCGAGCTCTACTGCCCTGCGCAGCGCGGTCTCCGCGCCCTGGGTCAGGCCCAGGCTTTGCTGCAACAAACCCAGGTTGTAATGCAGGCGACCGTAGTCCGGCATGCCCTCGGCAGCAAGTGCCAGAAATGCCGCGCCCTCTTCGGGCTTTTCCATCTCTACCAGGAGCAGCGCCAATGAATAGGCGACTTCGTATTGGTCGGGATACGCCTCCAGGATCTCTCGAAGCAGGCGCTCGGCTTCGGCGTTCTCCCCGCGCGCGTTGAGCAGCAGAGCCAGGTTGGACTTGGGTGGAAAGAAAAGATCGTCGATCTCGATGGCCCTCCGAAAGTACTCTTCCGCAAGGGCTGGATCCCCAAGGTCGCGATACAAGTTGCCCAGGTTGTGATTGGCAAAGGCAAAGTCGAGCGAATACTCCATCGCTTCGATGTACTCCGCCAACGCCCCGGCGCGGGCCTCCAACTGATAGGGCTCGAACAGTTCGTCGGGCACGACAGCCAGTCGTGCCGCCGCCTGGACCCGTACCGCCTTGACTTCATCAAACAACAGGGGCACGGTCAGCTCCACCAGTGCAGCCGCTTCCGTTGTCCTGAGATTCTGTACAGCCGTGTGACGCACCATGGCATCTTCATCGGAGAGTGCCCGATTGAAGGCGTCGGTGACCTCCGGACCTGCATGGCCACTGAGCTCGGCCAGCGCCGTGGCCCGAACGATGCCGGGATAGAGTGGATCACGGGCCAGTCGGATCAGTCGTTCGCGTGCACCCGGGACCCGCTCTCTGCCCGCCGAGAGCACGGTACCGTAGTGCGGTTTGCGGGCCTGGCCGTACCATTTCTCATACTCCTGAGCCGCCCACTGGATCGAGCGGTCGTCGTGACAGCCGCTCTGGCTGCATGCGTTCGGAACCCCCAGCTCCAGTGACAAATCGGGACGCGGAACTCTCAGGCTGTGATCGGCCCGCCAGTCGATGACCATGTAGGGTTGCTCCGGCATGTGACACTTCACACAGAGATGGCCGTCGGAAGGTTCGCCCTCGTGCACCTTCTTGTGGAAGTGATGACCTTTGCTGTCATAGACCTCGACCTGATGGCACTGCGTGCAGAGATCGTTGCCCTCATGCTTGAGCTGGAGACTGTGTACGTCGTGACAGTTGCTGCACCGAACGTTGTTCCGGTACATCTTGCTCTGGACGTACGAGCCGTAGACATACACCTCTTCAGCGATCTGACCGTCCGCGTGATAGAGCCCCGGTTCGAGCAGGGAAGGCACGATGTGGTCGAGCAAATGCGCGCGCGAGTGATCGTAGTCGCCCAGTTCATACCGGCGCGAGTGACACGGGGCACACAGTTCCACCCGGGCCCGGGCGGTGGTGTCGCCGGTGCGGATGATCAGGTCATAATTTCCCGTTACGGGCCGCGCCATGGGCGGCAGATTGGCCCAGGCCACGTGTCTTGAACCCGGACCGTGACAGGCCTCGCAACTCACGTTGATCTCGGACCACGTCGTGGTGAAGGAGTCCGCGGGCGCATCGTAGCTCTTGATCAGGTTGGTGGAGTGGCACTCGGCGCACATGCCGTTCCAGTTCTGCGCACCGCGGGTCCAGTGCAGCCAGTCGTCGGACGGCACCTCCTGACCGGGATAGAGGAAAAACCACTCCTCCTCTTCCGTGTCCCAGGCCACGGACAACGCCTGCAGGCGCCCGCCGGGGAAGCGAATCAAGTACTGCTGCAGCGGTTCCCATCCGAACGTGTACTCGATCTGGAAGTCTGCGCGTTCACCGCCGGGGCCGATGGTGTTCACCATATACTTGCTGTCCTGCATGAAAAAGCGAGCCGGCATTTGATCGTGCTCGAAGGTGACGTCATCGAAATCGCCACGCACCGTACTGTCGTTGGCAGGTGCCATGGCGTAGTCGTGGTGGGAGCCCTGCCAGGACTGGTAGGCACTCTCGTGACAGGGTTGACAGACCTGCCGGCCCACAAAGACGGCTGGTTCTTCCTCGTACCGGTCGCCGATCGACGTGCTGAGCTGCTCCTTGAGGATGTAGAGCGGTACGATGAGGACGATCATCAGCATACCGACTACCGCCATGGTGCTCCACGGGCGCATGGTACTGTTCATCCGCCATCCCGCGTCGTGATCATGTGCGCGTTACCTGGCGGGAATCGAACGCCTGTCGGCGGATCGGAGCACTCACGTCCACCTTGACGATCCGGTTTTCGATGCGGACGGGATACGTATCGAGCGGCCTGGGAGCCGGAGGCTGAGTCGGTACACCGGTGATGTCGTACGCCGACGCGTGACACGGGCATACAAAGCGACGCTCGGTCGGATCCCAGGGAACCGTACACCCGAGGTGCGTACACCGGCGGGACACGGCGAGAAAGCCGCCCCCCGCCAGCCGGACCAGGTAGAACTTCCCCTCCGGAAACGCGGTGACCGTGCCGGGTGCAAAGCGCTCCACAGGCCCGGCCGTCACAATCGTGCGTTCTTTCCCCTGGCTTCGCGTACGACGCGGCCGGAGGAAACTGGCGGTCACCACGCCCGCTTCGACCAACGCGGCTCCGCCCAGCACGATCCACAGGCCGCGCATGAACGAGCGGCGAGGCATCTTTGATTCCGTCACGTGTTGGTTCTTCATCAGATCACAGATTCCATGGCCAGACCAGGGCCATCCCCGGCCCCCTGAACCAGATGCCGATCACCGTGAGCACCAGGAAGCCACTGAGCACCAGGAGAAACGATGCCTGGAGTGATTCGTTATTGAAGTCCGCGCGCCGTTTGAACTGCGTGTGGATGGCCAGGACCTATCCGAGCAGGTCGCGAGCCGGGAGCACGCCTGCGCTGAGTTCTGCCGGAATCCCGGGCAGCCGGAGCCCCGGGTCAAGCCACCGCTCATCCGCGAGGACCCGGATTACCGC